>JAYTVF010000247.1:0-5368 GCA_043744155.1 Acidimicrobiia bacterium
CGTGCGCAGCGGGGTTCCAGGCATGCCACCACGTAGTCGGCGAGGATGCAGCGGTCACGCCAACTCGACCTCGGCGTAACCCAACTCGCTGCGGGGTGACTATTTGGTCGGCGTCATGAACTGAAGGTCGTCGTAGATAATTTCACCGAGGTTGTCTGACGCGCCGCCGATCGGATTCATCCAGATCATCCGACTCTGCGACACGTCGTAGCCGGTCGGGTCACCGATGCCTTGAGACAGATGGAAGACCACCAGCGTCCATGCCGTGTTACTGATCGTGAACGATTGGGCCTCGCCCGCGGGCTTGTCACGGTCGGAAGTGAAGGCCACGGAAATGCTGACGGCACCAGGCGTTGTCGCCCGGGCCCAAAATCTCAGCATGGTGTACTTCGAGAGCGCCAGGTCGTCGGGAAGATGAAGGAACATCGCACCAGACCCGACGAGCGAGGAGCCAATCGCGGTCTTGCCGCTGTGCACAAGCCCGGTGGAAGCCGGGTCGTTGAGGCCGTTGAACTTGTTCAGTGCCACACCGGCCTGAAAGCTGTCATCGTAGATGGTGAGCATGGCAATGGGTTGCGTCTCTCGCCGCAACCGGGCAACGTTGATACCGACGACGAGCAGCACCATCGCGAGAACTGCGGCAACCACTACGGCGATCGGACGTTTCCTCAGTCGCTTCGACATCACCTGCGTTGTCGGTGTGGTCGACATCGTGGGTCCTGGCATCGCCGGAGGCAGGTCGGTTGGCGCGACGTCGAGAGGTGTCGACGGAAACGACATCGGGACATACGCGTCACGACGGCGCTCGGGCGCAGGATCGAGCGCGACCGCCACAGCAACTCGCAACGGCCCTGGGAGCTCGGCAGGCGCTTCTGACGGTCCGTTTGCAAAAAGGTGCCGACCCGTGGCGGCAAAGGCGACGACCAAACCCCAGCCGTACACGTCTGCCGCCACAGTTGGCGTCTGGCCAGCCACAACTTCGGGCGCCATCCAACCCGCGGTGCCGCGACCTTCGCCCTCGTGATCGGAGTGCTCCGCCAGCGCGGCCAACCCGAAGTCGAGCACGTGCGCCGAACCGTCGGAGCCCACGAGAACATTGGTCGGCTTCACGTCTCGATGTATGACTTTGGCCCGATGGATGGCGCCAAGCGCTTGAATCAGCGAGTCCGCGAAGCGCTCCAAACGGTCGCCGGTCAGCGGACCGAACCGAGTCACCTCGTCGGCCAACGTCGGCGCATCAAGGAACTCGGTCACCAAATAAGGCTGTGCGCATGCGGCATCAACGCCGACCACACGCACTATTCCAGGCCCCTGTACCCGCTGCGCGAGCTGAGCTTCGCGCAACAGGCGGGTCCGGAAACCGGGTCGCTCTGCGAGGTCCGCACGAATGACCTTCACCGCCACCGGCCCGTCGGGCCCGTTGGAGCGATACACCGTGCCGAGCCCACCGACGCCCAACACCTCGCCGAGTTCATAGGGGCCCAGTCGCGTCACACCAAGGCCGCCACGTCGGCCAACGTAACAGTCCCTGTGCGAACGGCGTAGTTGCACAATGCCTGTTTGACCTCGGCATCGGGCTCCAGTCCGGGCAGACGGTTGGTGTCACGAAGGTCGGCAATGAGATGCTCAGTTCGCTTCTCCATCGCCTTGCGACTGATTCCTCGTCGGGCGGCTGCCTCGGCGTACGAGGCGGCCTTTGCCGACCGGCGGGGCCCAAGCATGGGTGCGCACAGCGCGGCGAGATCGAGCCGACGCTCGTCGCTGAGCGCCAACGGGCCTTCGGTCAACGCTCCTGCAACGTGGGCCGCCCCATTGTCGGTTACCTCTTCAGCAACAACATCCAGGATGTACTTGTGATGCTTCCCCTGAATCGAAACCTGCATCGGCTGCGCCCACAATCGCAGTTCGTCGCCCGGCTCCACCCGTCGTTGAGGACCACGTAGTCCAGCGATGTCAAGAGCGACAGCACTCGAGGAGTTCTTCACCACGACCTGCGGAAACTGGTTGAAAATCGAGCCGGCCCGACGGGAGACGAGCGTGTCCTCCACGCCTCCTCGTCGGGCCGATCCGATCAGAATCTGGTTGTCAGGCGAACGGCCAAAGGTCACCGTCTCCCCGAAATACATCACGAAGGACACGCCGTCGCTGCGAACGGTGATGCTGCGCGACGCCACGTGGCCAGTCTAATCTGGCTCTACTCGATACGCAGGCCCGATACGGCCCGGGAGATGACCATGCGTTGGATTTCGGAGGTGCCTTCGAAGATGGTGAATATCTTCGAATCACGGTGCCAACGCTCGACGGGGTACTCCCGGGTGTAGCCGTAGCCTCCTAGGATCTGAATGGCTTGCTCGGTTACCCACACGGCGGTCTCGCTGGCCTTCAGTTTCGACATCGAGCCTTCGCCCGAGGTGAACTGCTTGCCGTTGCGGGCCATCCAGGCTGCCCGATGCACCAGCAGCCGCGAGGCGTCGATTTCCATCTTCATGTTGGCTAGCGTGAAGGCGATGGCCTGGTTCATGATGATCGGCTTGCCGAACGCTTTGCGCTCCTTGGCGTAGTCGAGCGCATACTCATACGCCGCTCGGGCCACACCGATGGCCATCGCGCCGACGGCCGGACGGGTCGCCTCGAACGTCGCCATGGCCGGCTGACGCTCACCCGTGTGCAGTTGCTGACGGGCCTTGGACAGCTTGGCGTCGAGCTTCTCCTTGCCGCCGAGCAGCAGGCGACCGGGCAGACGAACGTCATCGAGCACAACCTCGGAGGTATGCGATGCCCGGATGCCGTGCTTTTTGTATTTCTGGCCCATGCTCAAGCCTTTCGTTCCTGCGGGCACTACGAACGACGCTTGCCCCTTGGCCTTGAGCGTCGGGTCGACGGTAGCCACCACGACATGCACGTCGGCGATTCCACCGTTGGTGATCCATGCTTTGGTGCCGTTGAGCACCCACTCGTCACTCGCGGCGTCGTACACGGCGCGGGTACGCAAAGACGATACGTCGGAACCGGCGTCGGGTTCGCTGACGCAGAACGCACCGAGCTTTACGTCGTCGGGCGTGCCATAGCACTGCGGCACCCACTCCATTACCTGGTCGGCCGTGCCGTTACCCACGACGCCCGCCGCAGCGAGGCCCGACCCGAAGATCGACAGCCCGATACCGGCGTCACCCCAAAACAATTCCTCCATGGCCACAACCATGACCAGCCCCGACGGGTCGGCCATGGCGTTAGCCATGAAATCGAACGAGTACAGCCCGTTCTGCGCCGCTTCTTTCACCACGGGCCAGGGGAATTCCTCCCGCTCGTCCCACTCTGACGCCGCAGGACGAACGACGTTCTCGGCAAACTCGTGCACCCACTTCTGAATCTGTAAAACGTCTTCGGAGAAATCTAGGGAATAGTCGGACACGGTCGCCACCTCGGTCTATTGGGACGGAAGCCACAGATGTTACCCATCGGTAACTACAGGCGCAACCTCTTTTCTTTTCCGCTCATTGCGGGCCAGGTGGGCGCCCCCGAGCACCTAGGACTGAAGGGCGAGACCGAGGGCGAGTGCAGCGACACCGGCACCGACTGCGAAAGGCAGCGGGACACCTCGGTCGAAAAGCCAGCCAGCCACGAGAGGCCCAATCACGCGGGCAGCAGCACTGGCGGACTGTTGGAAACCGAGCGCCTCGCCACGCCGTCTGTCCGTCGCAACCTCGGCAACGCGAGCGGTGAGGTTCGGGCTGGTGATCCCTTGGCCAAACCCGAGGAGACCGAGCGAGAGCACCAGTTGCCACCACTGACGGGTGAGGGACAACGAAACGAGACCGATCGCCATGATGCCGAGCCCGACTCGGAGCGAACGAACGTTGCCCAGCGCCGAGGACACTCGCCCGACCAATCCGCCCTGTACGATCACCAACCACACGCCGACGCACACGAAAACCACAGACACAGAACCCTCGGTAAGACGAAAACGCAACGCGCCAAACCGGGAGAACATCGCCTCAAAGGCTCCGAAAGCCGTCACCGACAACAACCCAATGCCCGCGAGTCGCAGCAGTTGCGTCCGTCTCGATCCCGATGTCGGAGGATGCACACTGGCAGCCGAGGTCTTGCCGACCGTTTCGGGCAGGCGGAAAATAGCCACGATGCCGTTGATCGCGGCGATGCCGGCAGCGACAAAGAACGGCAGCCGATGCGAGCCCAGCGATGCCAGTCCCCCGATGGCGGGGCCGAGAACGAACCCGACGCCGAATGCAGCCCCGAGCAGTCCCAGCAATTTGGCTCGCTGACGCGGTGGAGCCAGATCGGTGACCGCCCCCTGCGCCACGCTGACACTCGCTCCGGATGCACCGTCCAGGATGCGGCCGACGAAAAGCAGAGGCAACGACCCGGCGAGGCCGGTCAGCAGACTGCCAACAGCAGTCCCGAAGAGTGAGATAAGGATGACCGGCTTGCGACCGATGCGGTCGGACAATCGGCCCATCAACGGCGCGCACAGCATCTGGGCCAGACTAAAGCTGGCGAACAACGCTCCCGTGACGAAGCCAGACGCACCGAATCGTTTGGCGTACAGCGGTAACAGCGGCGCCACGATGCCGAAGCCGATCAGGTCGATAGCAACCGTCGTCCAAATCGTCCAGTACCCGCGAGGCAAAGGCTCAGGGGCGGCTTTGGTGGACGGCACGGTCGCAAAGCCTCACCGGTCGCACCTCAATGAGGCAAGTTCCGCGACAAGCGGCAACCAAGTTGGCTCAACCGAGGCGAGAGCGGGCAGCCGATCCACCCAGCCGCTCGAGCCAGTCGATCCGCCCAGTCGATCCGCCCAGCCGATCCACCCAGCCGGTCGAGCCAGCCGGTCGAGCCAGCCGGTCGAGCCAGCCGGTCGAGCCAGCCGGTCGAGCCAGCCGGTCGAGCCAGCCGGTCGAGCCAGTCGGTCGGTCGGTTGAGTCAGGCATTGGGATGTCGCGCCGACCTCAGCGCTTGGCGCGTACCCGTCAGGCTGAACGAACGCGGGTGCCGGCTTTGGTGGTTTCGACGACGAAGCCAGCGTCCTGCAGTTCTTTGCGCAACGAATCCGCGGCGGCGAAATCCTTCCGAGCCCGGGCAGCATCCAGCGCAACGGCCTGCGCCACTCTCTCGGCGGGGATGTCATCGTTCGTACCATCGTTGTGCTCAAGGCCGACAGCGTCACAGATAGATGCAAGCGCCGCCCAGAGAGCGGCGACGTCGTTCGAGCGAGTTTCGTTGAGCGCAACGTTCACGCGGGTGATGGTCTCGAACAGCAGGGCCGTAGCGACGGGGGTATTCAAATCGTCATCCATCGCCGCCCGAAACGATGCCATCAATCCGGCGTCGGGCTCCGCAACCGGCAGAC
>JAYTVF010000248.1:0-5359 GCA_043744155.1 Acidimicrobiia bacterium
GCCGACAAGGCCTGGGATGCCAAGCAGCCCAACTACTCCGCATTGTTCGAGGGTTTCAAGGCACTCGCCCCTGACTGCGTGTACCTCGGTGGCATCAACGACAACAACGGCGAGCAGCTGGTGCGTGACAAGGTCGCCGTGCTCGGTGCTAACACCGGTGCGGTCAAGCTCATTGCTCCCGACGGATTCACCGGTTACCCGACGCTTCTCAAGCTGACCGAGTCCGACGCCATGTACATCACCTTCGCAGGCCTGCCTGCCGGTGAGCTGGTCAAGGCCGGTGGCGCTGGTGCCAAGTTCGTCACCGACTTCAAGGCTGCAACTGGCCACGATCCGGCGTCGGCGTACGCAATCTACGGTGCGGCTGCGCTTCAGGTCATCATGAAGGCCATCGCCGCCTCTGACGGTACCCGCAAGGACGTCACGGCGAAGGCCCTTTCGGGCACCATCAAGATCCCGGCCGCTGAGTCGATCATCGGCAAGGAATTCGGTATCGATGCCAAGGGCGACGTCACCGTCAAGGACATGAGCATCCAGCTGGTCAAGGGTGGAGCAGAGACGTTCCTCAAGCCCTGGCCCGTCGGCTGATCCCGTCGTTTCAAACACAATTCAATAGTAAGTAGTTGATTGGGGTGACCTCTGATGAGGTCGCCCCAATCGTTCAAATGGAGGGGTGAATGTCAGATGTTGCTGCGCCATCTGCGGCGCGCATGAAGACGCCCGTGGACTTGGCGTCTAAACTCGGGCTGTTCGTGGTCATGCTGGTGGTGGCGTTTGTGGTGTGGAGCTTTTTCTCCGGGCCCAAGACGTTCGCTCAAGTGCTCACGATCGGTCTTTCCAACGGAGCGCTCTACGCGCTCATCGCATTGGGTTATACGATGGTGTACGGCATCATCGAGCTAATCAACTTCGCCCACGGCGATTTGTTCATGCTGGGCTCAGTGTTCGCGGCGATGATCCTGGAGGAGGGACTGGGCAAGAAGTCCTCTAGCCCCTCGGCATGGGTGCTTCTCGGCGTGACCATGTTGATCGTGATGGCGTTGTGCGCAGCCATCAACGTGACGGTTGAACGCTTGGCGTACCGTCGCTTGCGGAACGCGCCGAAATTGGCGCCCCTCATTACAGCCGTCGGCGTGAGTTTTATTCTGCAGAACATCGGCATCTTGCTGAACGGTTCTGCACCGCACTCTCGTAAGAGTGTGCTGCCGACAAGTTCGGTGCATCTGGGGTCGGTGGAGATCCGGGTGAAGTATCTGGTCGTACTGTTCGTCACCGTGCCCCTGCTGCTGCTCATGACCTGGATCGTGCAGCGAACCAAGGTGGGCAAGGCCATGCGCGCGACCGCTCAAGACCGTGACGCCTCGCTGCTCATGGGCATCAACGTCGATCGCATCATTGCCTACACGTTTGCTCTCGGCGGTGCGCTGGCCGGTGCGGCCGGAACGCTGTTCGTTCAGGTAAACGGGCAGACCCGCTACGACGCCGGCTTCCGACTGGGCCTTATCGCCTTTACCGCTGCAGTTCTGGGCGGGGTTGGCAACCTGCTCGGTGCAGTCATCGGCGGCGTGCTTATTGGTGTGATTCAGGGATTGAATGACGGTGCGCCTCACTTCTTCGGTCAACGCTGGACCCAGACGGTGATGTTCACCATTCTGATCATGATGGTCATCTTCCGGCCCGGAGGCATCTTCGGCAAGGCGCAACAGGAGAAGGTCTAGATGCTCGAGAATCTTAAAGAGTTCTGGTCGCGCGACCCGAAGAAGTCGAAAAATATTCTCGGTGTTGTCGCCCTTTTGATCGCAGTTCTTCTGCCGCATTACGGAGTCACCGACAATGATGGCGTCCTCCCGCTGTTCACCGTTGTGCTTTGTGCGGTTTATGCTCTGTTTGCGCTCGGCTTGAACATCGTCGTTGGGTTCGCCGGCCTGCTCGACCTCGGCTACGTGGCGTTCTTCCTGTTCGGCGCCTACGTCGCAGCATGGTTCATGTCCGACTTTGCCGACAGCGTGAACATCCACATTCTCGATACGGCGGCCGCGACGGTGCACGGCATCCACTTGTCCTTCTGGTTTGTGGTGGTTCTGGCGGGAGTGATCGCCGCTCTTGCGGGCGTCCTCATTGGTGCCCCAACGCTGCGACTAAAGAGTGATTACCTGGCCCTCGTCACCTTGGGATTCGGCGAAATCCTTCCCGAGGTTTTTCGCAACGCGGAGAAATTTACGAACGGTACCAAGGGTATCGGCCCGATCGACTCGGTCGGTACCGGCCCGTTCGCGGCCCTGCCGGGTATCGATAAGACCATTGCCCCGAGCGACTACATCGCCAAGTACTACGTGATCCTGCTTTTCTGCGCATTGTTCGTCTGGATCTCCATCAAGCTACGTGATGGCCGTCTCGGCCGGGCATGGATGGCGATTCGTGAAGATGAACTCGCCGCAAGTCTGATGGGTGTGCCTTTGATGCAGACCAAGTTGTGGTCGTACGCCGTTGGCGCTTTGGCCGGTGGTGTTGGCGGTGCGTTCTACGCCACTATCGTCGGCACAGTCAACGTCGACAGCTTCACCTTCGCGTTCTCCATCATCATCTTGTGCTCGGTCATCCTTGGCGGCATGGGCAACGTGTGGGGAGCAATCCTTGGCGGTGTTGTCATCACCTGGTTCAACTACACCGGCCTGGTTTGGATCGGCACGCAGGTGAACAGTGTCGCCGGTACGCACATCGACCTGGTGAAGTACCAGTTCGGCTTCTTTGGTCTGGTGCTGGTGTTGATGATGCTGTTCCGTCCCGAAGGCTTCATCCCGGCGGCGCGTTCCAAGCAGGTCAAGAAGGCTGACGCGTTGGCCGAAGGAGCGGCGGCATGAGCGATCTTCTGCTTGATGCCAAAGGAATCAGCGTCGTCTTCGGTGGTCTTACCGCCGTGAACAGTGTTGACTTCCAGATCGTAAAGGGTTCTATCGTGGCCCTCATTGGTCCGAATGGTGCCGGAAAAACCACGTTCTTCAACGTGTTGACCGGGCTGTACTCGCCGACGTCGGGCACCGTCACCTTCGATGGTGAGCAGATAACAGCCCGCCCGCCGCACAAGATTGCCGCCGGCGGGATGGCCCGCACATTCCAGAACATCCGCCTGTTCGGCGCGATGACGGCCGCTGAGAACGTGATGGTGGCGATGCATCCCCATATGCACAGCGGTGTCATCTCGACGGTTCTGCGCACCCCCAAGCAGCGTCGAGAAGAAGCTGACGCGAAAGCCACGGCCAAAACCCTTCTCGAATTCGTCGGTATCGGCGGCTGCGATGAGGAATTCGCGAAGAACCTTCCCTACGGCGATCAACGGCGGCTTGAAGTGGCACGGGCCCTGGCGCTGCGACCCAAACTGCTATTGCTCGATGAGCCGACGGCGGGTATGAACCCGCAGGAGTCCGCCGCCTTTACGGCCTTTGTCCATCGAGTACGCGATGAGCGCGGCGTTACGGTGCTGCTGATTGAGCACGACATGAAGGTGGTGATGGGTACGGCCGAGCGCATCACCGTGCTCGAGTACGGTGCCAAGATCGCCGAGGGTACTCCCGTCGAAATTCGGTCCAACCAGCGAGTGATCGAGGCCTACCTCGGCAAGGCAGCCACGGAAGGTGCGGCATGACGAACACGGCGACTCCGAGCAAGCGTGGCAACGGTCAGGCACCGCTGCTGGTCATCAACGACCTGCATGTGTCCTACGGCAGCATCGCAGCGGTCAAGGGTATTTCGCTCACCGTGTATCCCGGCGAGATCGTATCGCTCATCGGCGGCAACGGAGCAGGCAAGTCAACGACGATGCGCACCATTTCCGGGTTGTTGAAGCCGAAGAAGGGCAGCATCAATTTCGAGGGCCAGGAAATTGGCGGTCGCAAGGGGAACGAGGTCGCTCAGTTGGGCGTCGCTCAGAGTCCCGAAGGCCGCCGCATCTTCCCCCGCATGACGGTGCATGAGAACCTCGAGCTGGGCGCCTTTATGCGCAAGGACAAGGCCGTTATTCAAAAGGATATGGAGCGTGTCTTTGACCTGTTCCCCCGTCTGAAAGAGCGCATCTCGCAAAAGGCCGGCACCATGTCGGGCGGTGAGCAGCAGATGTTGGCCATGGGTCGAGCACTGATGAGCGAGCCGCGTCTGCTCCTCCTCGACGAGCCCTCCATGGGTCTGGCGCCCTTGCTGGTCGAGATTGTGTTCGACACCATCAAGAAGGTCAACGCGCAGGGCACCACTGTGTTGTTGGTGGAGCAGAACGCGCTGGTTGCTCTCAACATCGCCAACTATGGCTATGTGTTGGAAACCGGACACATCTCGTTGGAGGGTCCGGCCAAAGAGCTGGCCAATAACGACGAAGTGCGTAAGGCGTACCTCGGCGAGGACTAATCATCCTTCGATGCTCGGCCCGCCGTCCCGGAGCTACCGGGAGGCGGGTCGTCGTCGTTTTAGACCCGACCCCCGGGAGGCCCGGACCGACGAGTGGCCAAAAGACAGGCGAGTTCGTAAACCACGGTCGCGGCCGCAAGGGAAGTGATTTCGGCGTGGTCATACGCCGGAGCCACCTCGACGACATCAGCGGAGATGATCTGCTGACCGACCAGGCCGCGCAGGATCATCACCAGTTCCCGGCTCGACATCCCGGCGATCTCTGGCGTCCCCGTGCCAGGGGCATGGGCGGGATCGAGCACATCGATGTCGATCGATATATAGATCTGTTTGTCACCCATCCGCTCGGTGATACGTTCGATGACACCGTCGACCCCGATGCGGTGCAGTTGATCGCAGGTGATGGTGCGGAAGCCGAGTTCTCGATCATCGGCCAGATCATTGGCCGAATACACCGGACCGCGAATGCCGATATGCATGGATGACGCAGTGTCGAACAGTCCCTCTTCGGCAGCTCGCCGAAAGGGTGTGCCATGGGTGAAGTCTTGGCCGAAGTAGCTATCCCAAGTGTCGAGATGGGCGTCGAAGTGCAGCAGTGCCGGTGGCCCGAATCGACGCGATACCGCTTTCAACAATGAATAGGCAATGGTGTGGTCGCCACCAATCGAGATGAGCGCGTCGACGGGGTGCGGGCCCTGGGCTGGTCCAAGAAGTTCAGAGGCCCGGGCTTCGATAGAGGCCAATGATTCGGCGATCGAGTAAGGATTGCATGCCACGTCGCCGGCATCGGCTACCTGCATGCGGGCAAAGGGCTGCACGTCGAACTCGGGGTGATATTGCGGTCGTATGGCCCGAGAGGCCTGTCGCACCGCGGCAGGACCGAATCGTGCACCGGGTCGAAAGCTGACGCCGCCGTCGAACGGAACGCCAAGGATGGCGACATCGGCGCGCTCGACATCGCGCA
>JAYTVF010000249.1:0-5339 GCA_043744155.1 Acidimicrobiia bacterium
GGCGCGGTGTCTTTCAACAGGAATCCGGCGGCTCCGGCCCGAAGCGCGCTCATGACATGTTCGTCGGCCTGGAATGTGGTTAGGACGATCACGTGCGGCGGATTGGCAAGGCGGCGCAGTGCCGACGTGGCAGCAATGCCGTCCATCACGGGCATCCGGATGTCCATTAAGACGACATCTGGTCGATGCGCGTGCACGGCCGCGACAGCGTCGGCACCGTCGACAGCCTCGCCCACCACCTCTATCTCATCTGACGACGACAAGATCATCCGGAGACCGGCACGCACCAAAGCGTCGTCGTCGACCAACAGCACCCGGATGTGCGTGATGGGCGACTGATGCGCTCCTTCGCTGATGTTCACCACGGCAGGTCGGCCTGGACGACGAAGTCTCCCGTTGCATCCGGTCCGTGAACCAAGACGCCATTCGCCAGGGTCACTCGCTCCCGCAGACCAAGCAGGCCCATGCCGGAACCGGGTGGAACCTGACGGTCGTGGGTGCCCGGTGCTGTTGGGTTCCGGGCGGGTGGGTTCCGAACGCTTACGCGCAGGCCGCAGTTCGGCGCTCCCGCCACCCGAACCTGGGCAAGGGTGCCCCGAGCGTGTTTGCTGATGTTGGTCAGCGCTTCTTGCACGATACGGTACGCGTCGCGACCCAAGGGACCGGGTGCGGCAGATGCATCTTGCACCTGCATGGCGAAGTCGATCTTTGCGCCAGAGCGGCGAGTCTCCTCCACCAAGCGTGGAATGTCAGCGAGCGTCGGCTGTGGCACCGTCGACGGCCGCTCCTGGCCCGTCTCTTCCCGCAATACCCCAATCACGTCCCGCAGCTCTTCGAGGGCTTGATGCGCCGTCGACCGTAACAGCGCTGCGCTCTCCCGTACCTGGGCAGGAAGCAAGTCGCGTGCGACCTCGAGCGCCCCGGCATGGAGTGCCACCAGAGAGATGCGGTGGGCGAGCACGTCGTGCATCTCGCGAGCGATCCGGGTCCGCTCAGCCAGGCGAGCTCGGTCGACACGGACGAGCTGATCGGCCTCGGCCCGCTGCGCCCGGTCGCGCAAGGTGAAGAGGAGCTGTCGCCGAGCGCGGACAAACATGCCCCATGCGATTGCGGCGGCGGTAAACGCCGTCGTCGGCAGCATTACAAACCAAATATTGTCTCGCCCGAGCCAGATCGAGCACACCATTGCGGACGGAATCGACAGCGCAGCGATGAACAGGGCGGGCCTTACATGGCGGCGCACCGCCAGCGAGAACAGAGCGAACAGGCCGGCGACCGTTCCAAACGTTGAGAATGCGCCCAACAGCACACAAACCAGTGCCACGCCGAACGGCCAGCGCCGCCGCCACCAAAGTGAAACGCAGCAAATGGCTCCAAACGCGATGTCGGTGGCCACCTGCCCCGAGGCCATCGGATTGGCGACGTCATCAACGGCGATGCGCAGCAACAGAGCCCCGAGAGCGGCGGCGATGACGAAGGCCCCGGCATCGACGGACCAATCTCGCGCCGTCCTCGGCGCCATCTTGTCGGCATTTTCGATATCAGCCGAGTCGCTCGCCGCGGGGCCGGTCAGAACCCACCATCTGCGAAGCCAGGACATGCGAAGCCAGGACATAGGTCTGATCGTACAGCTCAAGTCCCCCGTGCGACATAGACGAAAGTCGACTCGGCAACCAACGAAAGGATAAACGTCGGAAGGAGGAAGCCTCCCTTTGGAGAAGCGACGAGTGGCCGTGCTGCCGATGCGGTGGCGCACCGGACAGTTCACGCTGGATGCATGATTTCGACAACTGCTCTTACCAAGAGCTACAAGAAGGTTCCAGTCGTCCGCGATGTCTCGATGTGCTGCGAACCCGGGACCATCACCGGTTTCCTCGGGGCTAACGGCGCTGGCAAATCCACCACGCTGAAGATGATCGTCGGGCTGGTCCGGCCCGATCGAGGCACGGCGACAATCGACGGGCGACCGTTCGTCGAGTTGCCCAACCCGACGCGTGTGGTCGGACTGTTGCTCGACGCGTCGGCGATGCATCCCGGGCGCAGTGGCCGGGCCACGCTCACCATCGCTGCGCAGATTGCAGGCGTTGACCCTAGGCGGGTCGAGTACCTGTTGGACCTCGTGGGGATCGCCGATGCGGCGCAGATGCGGGTCGGGACCTACTCCCTTGGCATGCGCCAACGGCTCGGGCTCGCCCAGGCCCTCGTCGGCGAACCGCAGGTGCTTATCCTTGATGAACCGGCGAACGGGCTCGATCCCGAGGGTATCGCCTGGATGCGAACACTCCTGCGCGACTTCGCGGGTCGGGGCGGCACCGTGCTGCTGTCGAGTCACCTGCTCCACGAGGTGCAGGCCACCGCCGATCATCTCGTCGTCATCTCCGGCGGTGCCGTGGTGACCGCCGGTCGGCTCGACGATCTCTTGGCCAGCTCCACGATCCTCGTGCGCAGCCCCGACTCCGGCGCCCTTGCCGCGGCGCTCAACGCGGCGCGAATCGACTACGTCGCCGGACCGGGAGATGCGCTCACCGTGGACGTCGCTGGAGGTGGGGTCACGACCGAGGTGCTGGCGGGCGTCGCCCGCGACCACCAGGTGCTGCTCACCGAGTTGCGTCAGTCTGAGGCAAACGGACTCGAACAACTGTTCTTTTCTCTCACCACCACCAAGTCGACAGTGCCCCAGGAGGCAGCAGCATGATCACGTCACTTTCCTCCCGAACCCCCCAAACATTCGGCGTCGACGCAGCATTGGCGACATCGTTGGCGCCACGACCGATCCCGTTCTCCCGTCTTGTCCGGGTCGAGTGGGCCAAGGCTACCGATACCCGCGCCGCTCGACGGCTCCTCGCTCTCGTAGCCCTGTCGACCGCCGGGCTCATGCTGGTGGCGATCATCGTCCCAACGACCTTCGACCAGACCTACGCGAGTTATCTCCGCGTCGCCTCGATCGCGCAGGTGATCCTCCTGCCTGTCGTGGCGATCCTGATGCTCACCGGCGAATGGAGCCAGCGCAGCATCATGACCACGTTCACCCAAGAACCGCGACGCATCCGAGTCATCAACGCGAAGCTGGTGGTGTCGACGATGTTGGCTGGTGGCGCTGCCGTTTTCGGCGGAGTGGTCACCGCCACCGGCCTTGCGCTAGCGGCAGCCTCGGGCCGCGCTTTGGAAGCAGACCTGAGCATCGGCGCCATCACCGGCTATCTGCTGTATTTGTTCCTCAACGTCCTCGCCGCCGTCGCGTTCGGAGCGCTCGTGCAGAACTCGGCGACGGCCATCGCCGCCTACTTCACACTCAACCCCGCGGTTGCTCTGCTCGGCACTACATCGAGGCTTGTCGGGGACTGGATCGACACGGAAACAACCTGGAACTGGGTGCTCGACAACGACTGGGCCGGCCACCTACCGCAGGTCCTCTTCTCGATCGTGCTGTGGGTCGCAGTCCCGCTCACCGCTGGCGTCATCCGAACGCTACGTCGCGACGTCGGCTAGTCGGCGGGCCTCGTTGAACGAGGTATCGCGTCGCCTATCAATCTGGCTCGTTCGTCAGCGCACTGAATGTGCTTCTGCGCGGAACTCAACGAAACGAATCCTGCGCCGCCCTTCTTGCCTGAGGTGGCGACGTGATCATCAGGTCGTGGCACTGACCGACCTCACCTCTGCCATCCCCACCCCTCATTCCAAGCAGTCCGCGAAAGGACAATCATGAAACACCAATACCGCCACCGACTCGGCGCCACCCTCTGCGGCTTGGCCGTGCTCGCTTCTGCCGGGATGGCCACGACCGCATCCGCATCGGCACAACCTTCCACCACTGCGGCGAAACCCACGGCTACTGCACGTTCGCTCATCTACGCGCGTCGCGGCAGCCACGCCGTTGGGTACCGCGAGTTCCGCACAACCGGCGCACAGCAGCAGCCCCTAACCCTGCGAGCGTGGTACCCCGCACGCCGACCAGCCAACCGCAAGCGACCAACAATCAACTACACCGCGCCCAACAAGTTCGGCGAAGAGATTTTTCCCGGCAAGGAAATCAACTCCGTAGGCAGCGCGCTTAAAAACACCAAACCCGACCGGACCGCCAAACCGTATCCACTCGTGGTCTTCTCCCATGGCTACTCGCTGAGCCCGATCGTGTACAGCACACTGGTGGAGCAGTACGCGTCACAGGGCTATGTCGTGCTTGCTCCCGAACACAACGAGGGCTTCGACGGAGCACTCACCGGGTTCTGGCAGGAGTTGATCGACAGACCTGTCGACATCCGCCGAACCATCGACTACGCCCAACAACTCACCAAAACCGGAGCACCGTTGGACGGAATGATCGACCTGAACAACATCGCTGTCGTAGGCCACTCCTACGGTGGCTACACCGCACTCGCAGCCGCTGGTGCACGGTTGGACTTCGCCGCCTACAAGACCCGTTGCGGAGCACTGGCCGCAGATGATCCCCTTAACTTCTTCTGCGCTCCCATTCCCTATGAGGCGGACATGGCCAAGCGAGCCGGGCTCCCCTCAGTCCCTTCGGGCCTCTGGCCATTCTTAGGGGACGCCCGAGTCAAGGCTGTGATTTCGTTGGCCGGCGACGCCTACCCCTTCGACCAGCGAGGCCTCGCCGAAATCAAGATCCCCATCATGGTCATGGGCGGAACCGTCGACGACGGCACTCCGTACACGTGGGGTGCGAAGCTCACCTACGACCACGTAGCGAGCAAGAACAAAACGCTCGTCACGTTTCCCGGCGCCGGCCACAACCTCTCCGTCGACCTGTGCGACAACCTCCCCTGGGTCAAGACGTTCTCCTACCGCGACCCGTTCTGCACCGACGCCGTCTGGGGCACACGTAGACCTCTCGACATCGTCACGCACTACACCACTGCGTTCCTTCGCGACACCCTCAACGCCGACCCCAAAGCCCGGGCCACCCTCGCCCGCAAGCAGCCCCGCCTCGACAACGTCGAATACACGACATCCCGGCAGCCGTGACGGGAGTCATTGATGAGCTTGCTTTGAGTTGAGTTCTTGATCAGGTCTTCGCTGCGAGCCGATGACGGGCCCCGGTAGGGGGGGTGGATGCCACTCATCGCTTTGGATAGGGCCGTCTTGAATGAGGCCGGAACAGCAAACGGCCCTGCCGGTGAGGCAGGGCCGTCTGCGAAGAAGACGATCGAAATGTGCAGCCTTCCGGGACTGCGGGCGAAACCTCAGGTGGGTGCGGAAGAGTCCTAACTTCCGCTTCCTGCGCTAGACGAGGCCGAGGGCGGTTACTTCGGCGAGTTCCTCTTGGAGCTCATTGGTGGTGATGGCGATCTTGGCCTTGGCGAAGTCGTCGATCGGGAGGC
>JAYTVF010000250.1:0-5337 GCA_043744155.1 Acidimicrobiia bacterium
CCGGGCCATTTTCGACGACGCCGCCATGACTACCGGCATCGCGCTCTACAGCGCAATGGCCCTCGACCACCTGGCCTAATTTCAATATCGTTCAGTTAGGCCCTTTCAGTGAACGGCGGCGTCGACCGTTTCGCACCACGCCGTCGTGATCGAGCACGGCGATGCCGGTGTCGGACCACTCACCCTTGGGTTGTTTCCTGTCCCGCCGTGCAGCCCATCCGCACGACGCTCGCAACTTGGGTGTATTTCCCTCGCACTTAGGCCATAATCCTGTGTCCAAGCGCTCAGATGCGCAGGGTTGCGAGGTACGCCGACCCGGGTTGCGAGGGAAATACACTTCCCGACCCGACCATGCGGGCCTCAACCGAGCGCTGTCGCCTGGCGTTTGGCACGAAGACCGAGAAGTCGCAGGGAGCCGGTATACACGGTGAGGCCGATCAGGATGACCATCAGCCCCTGGTAGGCCAGCGTCTCGCGGTCGCTGCCGCTGAGAAACCCGTGCAGACCGGCGAAGAGCACCGATGGTACCGAGATAAGATGGATGACGTGCCACACCGCGCGGGGGATGCGGCGCTTGAATCGGGTCAGCCCGGTGACGGCGGGGATCAGCATCCCGTACATGCCGAGCACGCCCCAAGTGAGAGCGGCGGTCTGGCGCACCGCGGTGTTCGGCACGAACAAAGACGCGAGACTCACCGCGGCGTCAGCGTCGGCGAACAGGGTCACCATGTGCACGCCGGTGAAGAGCACCGACAGACCGCCGAGCCAGTTGTGCAGATCGAGCCACCACGCCGGACGCAGACGTTTGCCGGTCTCGCGACCAGAGAACAGCAGCCCCCACATCAGGGAGGCGGCGGCGAGCACCAGGGCGACGATACCACTGGCCCGACCGAGGTACCACAGCAAATTGTTCATAGTGAAAGCACTTCCCAGTCGAACGGGTTAGGAGCCCGCCTGACGAAGGACGGCGCTGCGTTGTTGTCGGCGACGCTTCTCAAACGTTGCAATCGCAACGATAATGAGGGCCTGCGGAACGACTGATTGGGCCGAGCCCACGATGCCGATCGGGCTGAACGAGCCGTATTGCCCGCCACCGCGGCCGCCACCGCCGGGGCCGCCACCGGGGCTGCCACCGGGGCTGCCACCGGGGCTGCGATCTTGGCCCATCTGGGCAGGTCCGCGGCCGCCGTCATCCGCGAACAGGCTGGCCAGTGGCGTTGCCTTCATGCCAAACGCGAGCAGCACCACGACGGCCACCACGCCGACCGCAGCAAGGGTTTGACGTAGGTACTTCATGAGGATTCTCTGGCACGCACGGGTGTGCGGTTCGATCGAAAGACGCGACGGCCGACGCTCATCACCCAACTCCAGCTGAGGGCAATGTGGATACCGACCGCGACCACACTGATGTCAGCTGCCACCGAATGCAGGTTGCGGAAGAACGAGTCTTTCGATCCTGTAAAGCCCAGCGCCGGCAGCAGGTGGGCAGAAATGATGATGCCCGACGCCACCGTCCAGGCCATGAGCACCATCAAGAGCAAATCCACCGCCCACTTGATGCGTTCCTTGATCGGATGTGCGCCCAAGACCTTGCGGGTCGTCTTCATCACCCAATCCCAATGCGAGACCAGGTGCACGACCAGCGAAATCCCGAACATCGCCCCCAACCACTCGTGGACGGCCAATCCCGTGAACTCGAGGTTGAAGTCGATGGTAAACGCCAGGAACAACACGAGATCGAGCCAAAAATCGAAGCGGGTACGGCGCGGCACCCCTCGCCGCTGGGTACTCGCTACTTCGAGGTTCGTGATGGTCGTCATTGGTTCCTTGGATCGCTCGTAACAACCCATAGCGCCAGCCGCCAGTGGCCTAAGCGGCCGATGTTAGGAGATTGCAGGGGTGTCTCGTTGGTGGGACGACCACCACGGTGCGCCCCATTCGTAAGGCCCAACCAAAGATCATGTGAGAACTCGGTAAGAAGCGCGTCGCCCGACCATGTTCTTACAGAACTCTCGCGAACTGACCGTAAAATCGCAGTCATGGCAGACCAAGCCGCCCACATCCTCATCGCTGAAGATGACCGGGGCATTCGTGAATCACTTGAGCGTGCCCTTCGATTCGACGGCTACCAGGTTCGGGCCGTCAGCGACGGCGCCCAGGCCCTCGAAGCCGTCAGTCAGAACCAGCCCGATCTCGTCATCCTCGACGTGATGATGCCATTTATCGACGGGCTCAGCGTGTGTCGCCAACTGCGCGACCGGTATCGCCATCTGCCGATTTTGATGTTGACGGCCCGACATGACGTGTCCGATCGCGTGGCCGGACTCGACGCCGGCGCCGATGACTACCTGGTGAAGCCCTACGCCATGTCCGAGCTTTCCGCCCGACTACGGGCCCTGCTGCGCCGCACCAGCGTGTCGGGTACCGACGAACTGCTCAGCCTTGACGACGTGACCCTCGATCCAAAGGCCCGCTTGGCGCGTCGAGGCGATCGCGTGCTCGATCTCACCAAAACCGAATTCGACCTGCTCGAACTCTTGATGTTCAACGCTGGCGTCGTGCTCAGTCGCGACACGATCTACGAACGCATCTGGGGGTACGATTTCGAGACAAACTCGCGGTCGCTTGACGTGTACGTCGGCTACCTGCGAGCAAAGACCGAACTCGACGGAGCCAGCCGAGTGCTGCACACCGTACGCGGCATCGGCTACGTGTTGAGGTCGACATGAGCCTGCGTTGGCGTATCGCGTTGTCGTTGGCAACCGTGGCCGGGGTCGTCGGATTGACCGCAGCCCTTGGTTCCTACGTGGCCACCTCGCATCAGATTCGCAGTAGCGTCGACAAATCTTTGCGCGAGCGAATTGCTCAGCTCAACGGGCGCGGCGACAACGACCAGAACCGGCCGCGTCCATCTGATCACAACGATTGCGTCACGCAGCCGACCGGGATCGGGCAGTTCATTCGAGCTGACGGCACCAAGAATTCCTGCGCCACCGATGGCACCGAGCTGCCTTTTCAACCCAGCGACGCCAGTTCAGGCCCGGTGCTACGCACGGTCGGCAACGGCCACGACGCATATCGGCTGATCACGGCCCCGTGGCATGAGGGCGGCTATGTGCAACTCACCCGACCCCTAGCCGAAGGTCACGACATCCTCGAGCGCCTCGCCGTACAACTCGCACTTCTGACGCTGACCGGCGTAAGTCTGGCCGCGGGGCTTGGTTGGCTGCTGGCGACACGAGCGGTACGGCCCATCATCCGTCTGCGCGACACGGCCGAGTCCATTGCATCCACCCAAGATCTCTCAACGCCGATACCCGTGGATGGCACCGGCGAGGTCGGGAGTCTGGCCAAGAGCTTCAACACCATGCTGAACGCACTCGCCGGGTCACGCGAGCAGCAAAAGCGCTTGATCAGCGACGCAAGTCATGAGATGCGTACGCCGCTTACCAGCCTACGCACCAACGTCGAATTGCTCGAACACTTTGCCCGACTGGATGAATCCGATCGTCACGAGGTGCTCACTGCGGTACAGGTCGACGCTGCAGAACTCACTCATCTGCTCTCAGAACTGGTCGAGTTGGCTACGGATCAGACCACGAATACCGAACTGGCCGAACCGATCCGACTGGCCGACGTCGCCGCCGACGTCGCCACGCGGGCCGCCCGACGCAGCGGACGCACCATCACCGTGCACGACATCCAGCACAATGTGTTCGTATCCGCTCGCCCGGCCATGGTTGAGCGGGCCATCTCGAATCTGGTGGAGAACGCAGTGAAATACAGCCCCCGTGGCACGCCGATCGAGGTGAACGTCGATGGTGGCGACCTTGAAGTCCGCGACCAGGGCCAGGGCATCGCTGAGGCAGATCAACCCTTCGTTTTTGATCGCTTCTATCGGGCGACCCTCACCCGCACCGAGCCCGGGTCAGGGCTTGGGCTTGCCATCGTCAAGCAAATCGTTGATCGTCACGCTGGCCAAGTCTGGGCCCGCAATCATCCCGATGGCGGCGCGCTCGTCGGGTTTTCATTGCCCCTGTAGCACCGCTCGCTTCGGGCTTCGAGCGGCTCAGTAGACCTCGACCAGTTCGGCGCGCACCACGATGCGGTGATCAATAGAGCCCGGTGGGTGACAGGCCACCAGCGTCACGCTTGAGGTGGTCGTCCACTTACCAATGGTGTCGGCATCGGACGGCGCCGTGATCAGCGTCTCGGTCACCTTGTAGCGGTAGGTATACCCGTTCGAGCGCACCAGCACGTCGTTACCTGGCACAAGCTTGTCGAGGTCGAGAAACGGGTGAGTGTGGCTGGTGCGATGCCCGAAGAAGGCCATGTTCCCCTCGACACCGGGCATGGCGCTACCCGGCCAATGGCCCGGGCCGTCATTGAGGCCATCGATGTCGATACCCTCATGCACGGTTGCCGTCACACCGATGGCGGGAACCTCGAGCTGCAGCGGAAACGACGCCGCCGGCATGACGTTGGTAGGTGGCGACGTCGTAGCCGCGCCAGCTTGTCCCGTGAAATAGCCGGTGACATCACCAATGAGGTGCCCACCACCGAAGTTGAACAACGACACCCCACGCGCCGTGATGGGGCTTATGGTGTGGTTGGCGATGGTCTGGCCTCGATAGTTGGCGTTCACCGTCGAGGTATCGGGCTGGGTGGTACCAGCCGGATACACCGTCACATATCCGGGACGAGATGCATTGGTCAGGGTGGTGTTCATCACGACCGCTGCGGCGGCTGCCGGAATGGTGGCCCGACCGGTAAGGGGAACTTCCACCGTCCAACCGGGCAGCGGCCGTTTACCCTCGCCAAGCGGATTCATGTCGCCTCCTTGGCGGGTGTCGAGCAAACGACTCGGCGATAAGGGGACGAACAAGCCTGCGGTGTCATCGGGTGCCGCGGCCCCGGTGAAATACCCGGCCACATCGACGATGACATGACCACCAGCCCACGAGAACACATCAATACCGGCCGACGAGACGGGAACGATCACCTGGTTCGCCACGTTCTGGCCCGCTGTGTCGACGTTGACATTCGAAGTACCGGGATCCCCCGCCCCGGCCGCGAACACCGTCCAATAGCCCGGGCCCGTTGCATCGGCCACGGTCACGTTCAGCACCGCGGCGACGGCGTCGGTCGGCACCGACGCACCGAGGCCTACCCGCGCAGTGCCACGGGGCGCGACGCGACTGTTGCTCGCACGACTGTCATACACCCGAGTGGGGCCAACCGGTTTATAGCGACCGGCCGTGGCGTGCGACGCTGGCTGGTAATAGCCGAACACGTCAACGATCAGATGGGTCGCCTCGTAGGTGAACAACGAGATCT
>JAYTVF010000251.1:0-1675 GCA_043744155.1 Acidimicrobiia bacterium
TCAGCGTGCCGACGCAAACCGGCTTGGTGGACATCACCGTCGACCCGGCGAAACGAGGACGCAACGAGTTGCATATTTATGCACTCACCAGAACCGGGACGGCCCGCCCGATCGAGTCCATCACCGCCACCCTCTCGAACCCGGCGGCGGGCATTGACAGCTTGGAAACGCCAATCGTCCGGGCCGGCCCGAATCACTTCCAGGCTCTGGCGCTTGATATCCCCCTGGGTGGCACGTGGCGCATCGACGTCGCCATCAAGCTGGACGCCTTCACCGAAGAAACCGGCTCCTCCACGTTCACCCTCCGATAACCACCAGTACCCTGGGCGACATGACGTGGCAGGACGAACTATTGGGGTTTCGCATGCCGGCGGAGTGGGAGCACCATGAGCGAACGATCATGGGTTTTCCGTGTCACGAGGCGCAGTGGGGTGAGCATCTTCGTGAGGGTCAATTCGCCTGGGCGGAGGTGGCCCGCGCCATCGCCGAGTTTGAGCCTGTATCGATGTTGGCTCGTCCGTCCGACGCCTCTCTCGCCGCAGACCTCTGCGCGCATAGCAATATTTCGATCATCGAGATGGACATCGACGACGCGTGGCTACGGGACATTGGACCGACCTTCGTGCTCAACTCGGGCCGGACGAAACGGCTGGGGGCCGACCCCGTCTTCAATGTGTGGGGCGGTCTTTACGGGTCACGCGGATACGATGATCGGGTCGCTTCCGCCTGGTGCACCTCGAACAGGGAAACATCTGTGCGCATACCGTTTGTGTTGGAGGGTGGATCGATCGCAGTGGACGGCGATGGGACGGTCTTTACCACCGAGCAATGTCTCCTTCATCCCAATCGAAATCCCTCGATGCGCAGAGTCGACATCGAGGCGAGCTTGCGATCGATGCTCGGTGTGTCCACGGTTGTGTGGCTTCCTTTCGCCATCGACGATCGAGATACCAATGGTCACGTGGACCTCATCGTTGTTCCGGTGAAGCCCGGGGTGGTGTTATTTCAGGGATGCGACGATCCGTTGGACGCCGAGCACGAGCGGCTGTCAATCTCGCGCCGCTGTCTTGATGGGGCCGTCGACGCGCAAGGCCGGGCCACCGAGATCATGGACCTACCGGTGCTTCCGTATGCTGAGCGTTGGGGCGAGCGGGTGCCGGTGCCATACGCCAACCTCTACGTCTGCAACGGCGCAGTGATCGTTCCGGTGACGGGGCATGAAGCCGATAGCGACATGCTGGCGATCATTGGGGAGGCCTTCGTTGGCCGAGAGGTCATCGGCGTCCCGGGCGAAGTCATTGCGTCCGGCGGCGGCGGCCCGCATTGCATCACCCAGCAGGTCCCCGCGCTCACGAATTGACCGCGGCCGGTACATGCCCGTCTGATTCAAAGACCAATCAGCGACTCGAAGACCGGAGCGGGACACTTTTGGTCAGTCTTTGAGTTCCGCGTTGGTCTTTGAGTGGCGGACCAGTCTGAACATCACCGCCAAAGGCGGCGACCGGGGCGGCACCCTTGACGCTGGTCCGAAACATTTCACGTCGCACGCCGGTGTAGTCGTTGAGGGCGTTGTGTTGCGTGGAGCGGTTGTCCCAGATGGCGATCATGCCGGGTTGCCAACGGACCCTGCAGGTGAGGTTCTCGTGTGATGAGTGACGATAGAGGTATTGCAGCA
>JAYTVF010000252.1:0-1673 GCA_043744155.1 Acidimicrobiia bacterium
ATCGCCTTCGATTGTCACCATCTGGTGGAGGAGGTCGTCGCACTCTTCGCCGGGCAGACCGCGGCCAAGCTGCTCCACATCCATGCCGAGATCGACACGCTCTGCCCTCGCCTCGTTTGGGGAGACCCGACTCGGCTTCGCCAAGTACTGATGAACCTCGTCTCGAATGCGGTGAAGTTCACGAGTAGAGGTTCGGTCGTGGTTCGGGCGAAGGCCACGATCGGGGATCCGGGTGTCCGCTTCGAAGTGGCCGATACGGGTGTCGGAGTCGACCAGGCGGCTCTGGCGTTGCTCACCCAGCGGTCCGATGGCAGTGGCATCGGTTTGAAGATAACCCGAAGCATCGTCAGCCGACTGGGAGGCAGCCTGTTACTGACCAGTCGGGCCGGTAGAGGCACAACGGCATCGTTCAGCCTTCAGCTCACTCCAGCGACATTGGCCCACGACTACGACCGATCCCATAGTGTCGGTGCGAGTGTGTTGCTCGTCGAGGACGACGACATCAGCCAGGAAGTGGTGCGCCACATCCTGCACCGATTGGGGCACCGAGTCCACGTGGTGACGTGCGGCGCCGACGCGGTAGCTGCATGCGAAAAGGAACCATTCGATGTGGTGCTGCTCGATGGCCACCTACCCGATATGAGTGGCGTGGACGTCGTACGCGAGCTGCGGGGCCAAGAACTGCGTACGCGGCGCTACCAGCCTGTGGTGGGCCTGACGGCCACGGCCACTGGCTCAGATAAGGCTCGCAGCCTCGCCGCCGGCATGGACGGCTATCTGTCCAAACCTGCCACCATGGCCCAACTCGCCGCCACGATCGACTACTGGCTCGCACAGTCTGCCTCTGCAGGATTGCTCAGTACGCCGAGCGTGCGATAACGAACTGTGCTCCGTGGTCGCACGCGTCATCGACAACTCGTAGCAATTTCAGGCAACCGTTGATCGAAAGGGCTGCTTCGGGTTCATCCATGACGAAGAATCCGGCCTGACCGAATCGGGTCTGAGCCAGGCGCAGGAACGATTCGCCATGGCTCATGCGGTGAAAGCCCGTCTCGGCGACACCGCTTTCGTCGAGGTAGGTCGCCACGTTGAAGCGTTGACTTGCCCATGCCGTTTTCGCCAACGATGAACGTCACCCGATCACCGAAGCGCAGATGATCGAAATGCCGCGCTGCAGGTAACGTGAACGGATATCCCGTGCTGGGGGCATCGTCGCGAAGTTGAATCCGGCGGAGCCTGGCGTGCACGGCCGTTACGGTAGCAAGCCCGGCTCCGGTCACCCGCCCCTCGCGTAACGCCAGACGACGCCCGAGTTGCTTAGGGCTTTCGGCAGGCAAAGCCGACGAACTGATAGCCGGGTTCGATACCAAGTGCAGCCGATGTTCGATGATCGATGGAGCCCTGCAGTGGCGGTGCGTCTCCCAATAGGGAGGGCAACTCGAACTCGCCGCTCACGGCACCCTTCCACACGCCGGCCCGCAGCGCATCGGCAAAATCGTCGGTGATGGCGACGTCAACGGTGAAGCCCGCTTCCACCAACACGTCCTTGAGCCCCCAACCGAACCGCCAATGCACCAAGGTCTGATCCTCGTGATATTCGGGCTCGACTGGCACCCGGGTCGTTCCGTTCAGCAGCGGCACCACGACCAGCGCTCGACCGCCCGGTGCGACGA
>JAYTVF010000253.1:0-1668 GCA_043744155.1 Acidimicrobiia bacterium
GGTTGTGTGCTTTTGGCGGGCCGGTTGTGTGCGAACGCCGGTCGGCTCGTCCCACCACATCACCCATCTCACGCGCCTAACTGAACGGCATTGGGCTTAACCCTATCGTTAGGCGCGGGTGACGGAGGCGGGGTCGACTTCGTCGGGCATGCGCAGGTCGCCACGGGGGGAGACGCTGACGGAGCCGACCTTGGGGCCTGGCGGCAGGGTGGTGCGCTTGAACTGCTGGCGGTGGAACCGCTCGATGAACAGCGTGAGCCATGTGCCAATCGCGACGTCTTCATGCTCGCCAGCAAAAGTGTGTCTGGCGAGGTCACCGATCTTGGCCATCGAGAATCCGTTGCGAAGCCAGTGATAGAGGAAGAAGTCGTGCAACTCGTACGGTCCGAGCACGTCCTCGGTTTCCTGCACGATGTTGCCGGTGGCATCGGGCGGCAAGAGTTCGGGTGACACGGGCGTTGCGAGCACCGCGAGCAGCGTGGCGGCCAATGTCGGGCCTGCCTGACGGTCGGCGTACCAACGCACCAAGTGGCGCACCAGCGTTTTCGGCACCGACGAGTTCACGCCGTAGTTCGACATGTGATCGGCGTTAAACGTGCACCAACCGAGGGCCAACTCGGAAAGGTCGCCCGTGCCAACGACAATGCCACCTTCCTGGTTGGCCAGGTCGAACAAAATTTGCGTGCGTTCGCGAGCCTGTGCGTTCTCGAAGGTGATGTCGTGCAGATCGGGCGCATGGCCGATATCAGCCAGATGCTGCGCAACGGCGGATGCAATAGGGATCGTGCGAGCCTCAATGCCGAGCGATGCCATGAGGTCATCGGCTGAGGTTCGGGTACGAGCCGTCGTGCCTGGACCGGGCATCGTGATACCCACGATGGTGGCGGGGGAGCGGTCGAGTCGGCGCGCAGCCTCGACCGCGACCAGCAGAGCAAGCGTCGAATCGAGTCCTCCGGATACTCCTATGACCATTCGTTTGGCCTTCGCTGCCAGCACACGTCGGGCGAGGCCGGTGGACTGGATGGCCAGTATCTCGGCGGCGCGCTCGTGCACGGTTGCCGGGTCAGCCGGCACAAACGGATTGCGGGGGAATGTGCGGCCAAGATCGTTCATCGGCGAGGTATCGGGCTCCAACACAACTTCCGTCGGCTCCGAGACGGGCCACGATGTCGACCAGGTGATGTTTCGCGACCGCTCGTTCGCCAAGCGTTCGAGGTCGATATCGGCGCTGACGTCTGAGCCGCTGAGGATGAAGCGCTCGCTCTCGGCCAGCACGGCGCCATTCTCACTCACGAGGCAATGTCCGCCGAAGACCAGGTCTTTTGTGGACTCCGTTGGACCACTGCCGGCGTACACATAGGCGGCATGCAGACGAGCAGACTGCTGGTTGATCAGCTGACGGCGATACTCGGCTTTGGCCACGAGTTCGTTCGAGCCGCTCGGGTTGACGATCACATTGGCCCCGGCGAGCGCCAGTTGCGTGCTTGGCGGATCGGGCGCCCACAGGTCTTCGCAGATCTCAATTCCGAACCGCAACGGGCCAAGCACGAATAGTTGGTTTCGGTTCAGTCGAAAGGGCTCCAGCCCGACCAAGGCCACCGTCGTATCGACCCGATGGCCCGGAGTGAACCACCTACGCTCGTAGAATTCGCCGTTGTTCGGCAGATG
>JAYTVF010000254.1:0-1664 GCA_043744155.1 Acidimicrobiia bacterium
AGCACGGACCCGATCGCCATGCAGGTCACGACAATGGCCACGATCGTGCCGTTCAGTTTGAAGGCGAAGCCGATGACGAACACCGCAATGGCCACGGCCACGAACAGATAGCCCACCCGGTTCGCCAACAACGACCATTTCGCCACCTTGGCGCGTCGCTCACGAACGGGGTCGACCGGGGTCTTCATGACCACGAGGGTAGAGGGCGGCGTTCAACGTGGTGAAATGAGGGGATGGGGCAACCATTTCTGACGGAACGACTGCAGGGCTTCGGAAACACGATTTTTGGGGAGATGTCGGCGTTGGCCGTGGCGACCCACAGCCTCAATCTCGGCCAGGGGTTTCCCGACACCGACGGCCCGACCGAGGTGCTCGAAGCCGCTGTCGATGCGATTCGTACCGGGAAAGGCAACCAGTACCCGCCCGCTATCGGGGTGCCCGAACTGCGTCATGCCATCGTGGCCCACCAACAGCGCTTCTACGGCCTGACATTTGACGCCGATACCGAGGTGCTGGTGACCTGCGGCGCAACCGAGGCGATCGCCAGTGTGATGCTTAGCCTGCTGTCAGCGGGCGACGAGGTCATCGCGTTCGAGCCGTACTACGACAGCTATGCCGCCTGCATTGCCATGGCCGGCGCCCAGCGCGTGGGTGTCACGTTGTACGCCCCCCACTACGCCGTCGACTTCGATACGTTGCGGGCCGCTATCACGCCACGCACCCGGATGCTGCTACTGAACACGCCGCACAATCCGACGGGCAAAGTATTCACCCGGTTCGAACTCGATGCGATCGCGGCGCTTGCCATCGAGCACAACCTGGTGGTGATGGCCGATGAATGCTACGAACATCTGGTGTTCGACGGCGAACACATTCCGATCTGTTCGCTGCCCGGCATGCGCGAGCGAACGGTCACTGTCGGTTCGGGTGGCAAGACGTTCTCGGTCACGGGCTGGAAGGTCGGCTGGGTCACGGCGCCGCCCGAACTGGTGGGCGCGGTGCGATGTTCCAAGCAGTTCCTTACCTACGTGTCGAGTGGACCGTTCCAGTACGCCATCGCCGCCGGGTTGGCTCTGCCCGATGCCTATTTTGAGTCGTTCGCCGCCGATTTGCGGGTTCGGCGTGACCTGTTGAGCGCTGGGCTGAGCAGGGCTGGGTTCGATGTCATGCCGACACAGGGCACGTTCTTCCTCACTGCGGACATCACGCCGCTCGGCGGCATCGACGGCATGCAGTTCTGCCGCTCGCTGCCTCATCGCGTCGGCGTCGTGGCCGTGCCGACGCAAGTGTTCTACGACAAGGTCGAGGCCGGCCGTCGACTGGTGCGTTTCGCCTTCTGCAAAAAGTTGGAAGTCTTGGAAGAGGCCTGCCGTCGGCTGGAAGGATTGCGGGCATGAAGATCGCGGCCATCCAACATGACATCGTCTGGGAAGACGCCCGGGCGACGTGTCGCAACCTCGAACCGATGATCTCGGGCGCAGCAGCGGCCGGCGCTCGGTTGGTCGTGATGACCGAGATGTTCTCTACTGGCTTCACCCTGGCGCCCGAGCGCGTGGCCGAACAGGTCGACGGGTATTCCTCTTATTTCTTGCAGGAGCAGGCGGCCCGCCATGGCATCTGGACGTGCGCGTCCGTGCCGATCATCGATCCGACGAAGTCGCGGC
>JAYTVF010000255.1:0-1663 GCA_043744155.1 Acidimicrobiia bacterium
ATCGCCACGGTTCGCCTGCGCCGAGGCAGCCCGTTGCGGCGACGCAATACCGAACGGGTGGTCGATTGGCAGCAAGTATCCACCCTGTTCACCACCACCGAAATGGCTGCTGAAGCCGCCCACATGCGTGATATGCACCCAAGCGACGTCGCCCACGCCATCCGCCTTATGCCGTTCGAGCGACGCAAACAGCTCACCGCCATGTTCGACGACGAACAGATGGCTGACTTGTTGGAAGAACTTCCCGAGGCCGAGCAGTTGCGCATCATCGAGGGCTGGGACATCGAGCGGGTACTGAGCGTGCTCGATGAGATGGAGTACGACGATCTAGCCGACCTGTTGGCCGAAATGCCGGGCGATCAACGCAGCCGAATTCTCGAGAAGATGGAACCCGAAGAGGCAGTCATCATGCGTCGGCTTCTGGCCTACGACGAGGGCACCGCTGGCGGTTTGATGACTCCCGACGTCATTGTGCTGGGCCCGAACGCCACCGTGGCCGAGGCGTTGGCCCACATCCGCGATCCGGAGTGGTTGGTATCGATCGCCGCCCAGGTGTTCGTCACTCAGCCGCCGTGGGTAGCACCGACCGGCACCTATCTCGGAGTCGTGCATTTCCAGAGATTGTTACGCGAGCAACCATCGATGACGCTCGGTCGCTGTCTTGAACAGGAACCGACCATCCCACCGGGCACGATTGACCGCGAGGTAGCCGAGCGACTGGCGGAGTACAATCTGCTCTCGATCGCGGTGTGCGATGAGCAGAACCGACTGCTCGGTGGCATCACCGTCGATGACGTGCTCGACCGAGTGCTTCCGGCGGGGTGGCGGCAACGAAGACGACAGGCCAAGACGTCGTGAAGCGCCGGGAAGATCTCACCTCACCCCGTCGCAAAGGCCGCGGATTCGGCATTCACTACGACCCCGATGCCTTCGGTCAGTTCTCCGAGGCCATCGCCCGCTTCATTGGCACCGCTCGTTTCCTCGTGTGGCAGTCGATGTTCATCATCATCTGGCTGATCGTGAACAGGATTTTGCACTTCGACGGCAAGCAACTCGGCCTCTTGACGCTGCTGCTGTCGCTGCAGGCGGCCTATGCCGCGCCGCTGATTCTTTTGGCCCAGAACCGGCAGGAATCGCGTGACCGTTCGACCACTGAACGGGATCGGGCCATAACGGAACGCACGCAGGCCGACACCGAATTCCTGGCTCGGGAACTGGCCAGCGTACGCCTTGCCCTCTCTGACCAGGTCACGGGGGCCGATCTGGCCGAATTGACCAAGGCGCTCACAAAGCTCACGCAACGTGTCGACAGCTTCGACCGTCAGCGAAATACATCGGACTAATCGTCTTTTCTTGGTTAAGTGTGCGACTTCGCTCTTTAGAAATCGTCAACCAGTCAGTTACCTTGCGTAGTGATTCTCATGGAATCCTCTGCAAATAGCGGCTGACCCGAAGATTCTAAACCGAAGCAATGAAAGGAGGTCAGTCATGAACCTCGCGAAACGACTGACCCTGTCTGGACTCACCCTTGTTGCCGTGTGGGCGCTCCTTGCGCCTGACGCAGGAGCAACCAACATAAAAACCTGGGGAACGAGTTGGTGCACCAGCGCCACCACGTGGACCGGTCAATTCGGCATCAATAACGATGAGCCGAACACGGCCA
>JAYTVF010000256.1:0-1663 GCA_043744155.1 Acidimicrobiia bacterium
GAGGGGTTGTGTGCTTTTGGCGGGCCGGTTGTGTGCGAACGCCGGTCGGCTCGTCCCACCACATCACCCATCTCACGCGCCTAACTGAACGGCATTGGAACTAGACCCTGATCTCAAAGAACGAATTGGTCGAGTGCTCGATGGCCAGCTTGCGGAAACGCCCAAATCCGACGGCGCGAGCCATCGACTCGGCCTTACTCGCTGGCAAGCCGAGGGTACCGAAGCCTTCACCATCGGGTTCGGACATGCCCGACGACATGCAGCTCATCACGCTGATGCCGTACATAAGGGCCGCCATGGGGTTCTTGGCCACGTTCTCGGCGAACGTGTCGCGCCCCTTGATGTCAACCAGCAACCAGGTTCCGTCGTCGTTCATGGCGTGGCGGATCGTCTGCAGCATTTCGTGCGGTCGCGTCATGTCGTGGATGCAATCGAAGGTCGTGATCAGGTCATAGGTGGCCCGGTCTGGAATCCGATGCTCACGGGGATCGAAAAACGACGCGTTCGCCAAACCGAGGTCGGCCTGCCGCGCCCGGGCGCGGGCCAAGGCGTATTCGCTGATATCGAACCCGTCGAACGTGCTGTTGGGGAATCGGGCGGCCATGAGGACGACGGCCAAACCTCCGCCGCATCCAATGTCGGCTACTCGGGCACCGGCCTCAAGTTTTGCAACGACGCCATCGAGCGCCGGAAGGGCGACCGGCACCAAGAAGTTCTTGTACCACGGAGCGAAACTGGCCTCAATGCCTGCCGCACCGTTCGGGCCGTGGCTGTCGTAGTCGTAGCCCAGGCCCGTACGAAAGCTGTCGGGCAGATGCCGCATATGGGCCATGGTTTCGGGCAAACGGGCGAACATCCCCATTCCAAAGGCCGGATGGTTCGGATCAGCCAAGATCGCAGACGCTTCGGGCGAGAGCCAGAAGTGGCTCCCGGCATCGCTATCGGACCAGGCAATCAGTCTGGCCGCAACCTGGTTATGAGCCCATTCTCGTACCCAGCGTTCGTGCAGGCCCGACGCACGGGCGAGTTCATCAGTGGTCATCGGGGCCGACGCAGCGGCGAGGCAGCCGTAAAGGCCTAGCTCATGGCCGAGGTGCACCATGGCCGAGGTCACTGCGCCTTCCAATTTTGAGAAAAGTAGGAACGAGTAGGCCTTCAGATGATTGGGGTCGATCTGCATCGTCGAGTCGGGCATCGCATCGCAGCCTAATTGTGCAGCGCACACGCCGCGAGTCGATCGGTGCGATAGGCAGCCCTGGTGCTGCCCCACCGGCACGTGCTGGACCGTGCGGCGCACACCGCGAGTTGGTCGGTGCGATCGCAAACCACCTACCGGGCCCTAGGCTGAATCTGTGAACGACGAGGAAGCCGACCAGGCGGCCATCAACGAAGAGACCGAACGGGCTGCCATGATGCGGCGCGCTCGGCAAAAAGCCGGCGTCGGTGGCGCGATGATGGCCGGGGCCATGATGGCCCTGCAAGGTGTGCTCGAGGGGCCCAAGCGAGATCCGATCGCCGTCGTCGTCGCCGCGCCCACCGAACCAATCAACCCCGATGCCGAAGGAATCTCTCTGCAGCTCGAAGATCGAAGTCTCTTCGCACCCCCGCTCGCTCCGCTTCGCCCGCCTCGCGCCCGAAAGCGAAAATGGGGAAGCAGCAACCG
>JAYTVF010000257.1:0-5288 GCA_043744155.1 Acidimicrobiia bacterium
GGGGCAGATCGTGACCGTAAGCCGACCTGTCAGAATATCGACGGGCCCTTCCGAGTCCGCCACAGGTTTAGTGGATCTATCGGTGCGACCGACCTTCCCTCAGGCGCTCCTGCCTCGGAACCTCGCAACTTGTGCTTTGGTCCCTCGCAACTCGTCCCTATTTTGGGTGGAATGCAGGGATTCGCGGTGGGTTGCGAGGGATTCGCGGTGGGTTGCGAGGGATTCGCGGTGGGTTGCGAGGGAATCGGCTCCGAGTTGCGAGGGATTGCCCTGGACGGCAACGCGACGTGGCGAGCGGATCGCCGAACGTGCCGAAGCCTTTGGTGCTAACGGCCTGGTCAACCACACAAGCGGTTGGCGTTCGAACGGGCCAATGGCTCTGGCGTGGGGCGGGTATCGTCCGGGGCATGTTGTTGGCTGAGTTGGTTGCAACGTCATCCGCAGTGGCCGCCACGTCGTCCCGGTCGGCCAAGGTCGGTCTGCTTGCTGCTCTCGTGAGACGCCTCGACGCCGACGAGATCGAGATAGCAGTCGGCTTCCTGATCGGCGAACCACGGCAACGTCGCCTCAACGTTGGGTGGGCGACAGCTTGGCGCGCTGAGATGACTGCGGCGACTCACGCCAGCCTGACCATTGGTGATGTCGACGCCACCTTCGCCCGATTGGCCCAGGCCAGCGGCATTGGGTCCCAGACGGCCCGCGCGACCCTTGTCGACGCTCTTCTCGCCGGGGCAACCTCCGACGAGCAGATGTACATCCGACACCTCATTTTGGGAGATATGCGGCAAGGCGCGCTGGAGGGTGTCGTCACCGACGCCATTGCCAAGGCGGCCGGAGTACCGCTCGATGCCCTGAGGAGAGCCGCCATGTTGGCCGGCGATATCGGCCGCATCGCGGTCGTTGCTCTCACTGGCGGTGTCGAAGCACTGCAGGCGACCGGTCTTGAAGTGCTCCGGCCGCTGCAGCCCATGCTGGCGTCGACGGCGGTAAGTGTGGGTGAAGCGGTGGAGCAGATTGGACGATCATCGATCGAGTGGAAGTTCGATGGTATCCGCATCCAAGTGCACCGGCTGGGGAACGAGGTGCGCATCTTCACCCGAAATCTGAATGACGTGACTCACCGTTTCCCGGCTGTAGTCGACACCATTCTCGGCCTGGCGGTGCACAGCGTCGTACTCGATGGCGAACTGATCGGACTGCATGAAGATGATTTACCTCGGCTGTTCCAGGAGACGGCCGGCAGTTTCGGGCGGGAAACAGGCGGCTCGATCAGACTGCAGCCGTTCTTTTTCGACTGTCTTCACGTCGACGGTATCGACCTCATTGATCAGCCGCTGATCGAGCGACAGATCACGCTTGCCCGGGTGACGGGGCCGATGCGCGTGCCGACCTTGGAGACGACCGAGGCCACCGAGGCCATCGCCTTTTCTGATGCTGCTCTGGCCGCCGGTCACGAAGGCGTGATGGTGAAGGCGTTGAACGCTCCCTATGAAGCGGGGCGCCGAGGGAAGTCGTGGCGCAAGGTCAAACCCGTACGTACGTTGGATCTGGTGGTTTTGGCGGCCGAATGGGGACATGGTCGCCGCCACGGCTGGTTGTCGAATCTGCACCTCGGCGCCCGCGGCACCGAGGGTTTCGTGATGGTCGGCAAGACGTTCAAGGGTCTCACCGATGTGTTGCTCACCTGGCAGACCGAGCAGTTTTTGGTCCGCAAGACGCATGAGCGCGGCATCGAGGTGCATATCAGGCCCGAGTTGGTGGTCGAGATCGCCGTCGATGGCGTACAGGTTTCGACCCGCTACCCGGGTGGCGTGGCCCTGCGGTTCGCTCGGGTGAAACGGTACCGACCGGACAAGGCACCGGCCGAGGCCGACACCATTGATGCGGTGCGGGCGCTGCTGGCGGGGACGCGGTCGTGACGGTTCTGCCGAGCCCGTGTCTTGTGGTGCTCGTCGGTCCGGCGGGATCGGGAAAGTCGACGTGGGCGGCTCAACACATGCCTGCTGATCAGGTGCTTTCCAGTGATCGCCTGCGGGCGCTCGCCGGTGAGGCGAACACGATCAGCGAGCCTCGGCCGATGCCTTCGCCCTGTTGGAAATGGCTCTAGACCGTCGCCTTGCACGCGGTTTAACCACGGTTATCGATACGCCGGGGTTCAACGCTGACGATCGGCGAGTCAGCTCAACGCGCCATGCGGCTGAGTTCGAGTTCGACGACGGCATTGGCGTCGACGGCAACGCAGATGGTGACGTCTCGTCGGCCGTCCCACAATGATTCGCGGTCAGCGACTCGGCTGGCCGTCAGGGTCTTGCCTCGGCTGACGCTGTGTCCACAGTCGACCCGGATCGGCATCGAGACGGTCTGGTACAGGTCGGGCCGCAGCATGTAGCTGATGGTGGAGGAATCGTGCACGTGGATGCCATCGAGCCCGAGTCGTGTGGCGTAGAAGGCGGCGTAGAACTTCACAATCTTGCCCAGGTACTGGGTCATTGGATTGTTGGATTCGTCGAGCTGTGCCAATTGCGCATTCGTCATCAACGTGTGTTCTGTGACATCGAGACCCAGCATGGTGATGGGGCAGTTAGCGCTGAACACGATATCGGCCGCTTCGGGGTCATTGAGAATGTTGGCCTCACCGGCCGGCGAGGCGTTGCCACCGGTAAAGGCATTGCCGCCCATCAGCACGATCTCGGCCACGTTGGCGGTCAGGCGCGGCTCGAGCAGCATGGCCATGGCGATGTTCGTCAGCGGCCCGAGCGGCACCAGGGTGATCTGGCCTGGCGAAGCCATCACCGTGTCGATAATGAACTGCGGTGCCAGCGCGGCCACGACCGAGGTAATGGGCGGGTCGAGAAACACGTTTCCTTGGGCGTCATCGCCGTGCACGAAGTCGGCCGGACCGCGATACTCCATCGCCAGTGGTCGGGCCGCACCGCGAGCCACGGGGATGTCGGTACGACCGGCGATCTCCAACAGCTTGAGGGCATTGGTGGTGCAGATGTCGATGTTGTGATTGCCGAAAATGGTCGTCAGCCCGACAACGTCAAACTCGGGCGACTCCAACGCGTAGAAGATGGCCATGGCGTCATCGACCCCGGGGTCGGTGTCGATCAAGATCTTGCGAGCAGTCATGCTTTGACGCTAGCTCTCCGCCGCGTCTCGGCCCGTCCCCGTCACTCTGCGTCGCGGCCCGCAGCGGCCGCGCCCGCCGCGCCGCGACCTGCCGGGCCGCGACCTGCCCGTCCGCCACGGTCGCGCCCACTAGCTCGCGGCCCGCCACGTCGCTCGCGCCCGCCCGTCGAGAGGTCGGCGACTAGGCGGTGACGGAGTCGACGCGGAAGGCGCCTCGCATCTTGGGGTGGATGCGGCAGAAGTAGGTGTAGGTACCGGTTGGCAGGTCGGCGGGGGTCGTCCACGTCGTGCGGTTCGCGGTCGGGGCTCTGCCCAGACCGAGCTCGCCGCTATCGAAGATGACCGGCCCGTCGGCCAGCGGATAGGCGATTCCGGTGGCCTTGTTACAGGGTGCTTTGCATGACGTGATGGTGTGCCACTGGCCGTTGTCGAGGGGCGCGTCGAGGTTGTCGAAGGTGATGGTCTGGCCTGGTTTCATCGTTGGGATCAGCGTCTGGCCGACATGAAGGTCGCCCTGCCCATAGATCCAACTGGTGATCGGCACCGTGGCCAAGGCCGGTTGCGGTGCGTACTTTGTGGCGTCGGGCAGATCAGTGGCTTCGCCGCCGTGGTTGCGGTTTTCAGGCAGGGCGCCGTGGGTCAGCACACCTTTCACATTCACCGGTGTGGTGAAAGGATCCTTGCCATCGGTGCCATCTGCGGCCCAGACGACCATGATGCCCATCGATTCGTACCACGACGAAAGCTTGGTCTCGTAAGTGGTCGAGATCGACAGCGTGTCGCCCGCCTTCACCGACGCTCGCCAGTCGAGGGGAGTTCCTCCCATAGAGACGTCCCACGATACCGGACCGGCCGGTTCGAAATAGGTGGCTTCCGAGCGGAACAGCGGGGCCGATTTCCCGGCTCGGCTCACCGCCAGATCCGTGTAGAGACCACCCGGATGCACGTGCCCGGCGGTCGAGATGAGCACGATGTCTCGATCCACCGTCCACTCATTCAATGGCTTGCCGGCGTAGGGGTTCGTGGCATCCGTTGGGTAGGAGTACGTGCCATTCGCGCCGCTGCCCATCGCCACGTCGAACACCGGGTATCCGCTTCCGTTCTGCACGTCCATCCAGATCGGCCGCACGGCCCGCATGCCGCCAGGTGCACTCGCCGCCGGAATGACATCGAGGTCATAGGTGATCCACACCTGTTCGGGCTCCTGGTTCAGGTTGTGGAGCATGTAGTTGATGATCCACTTATCCGTCGTCTTGTACGGATACCCAAAGCCGGACGGCATTGTGACAATGGTTTTCTCTTCGCCAGCGGCGAGGAAGCGCTCGGGCACCGGCTTGGTGCTATCGCTGCCCGACAGGTTCAGCCAGACACCATGATGAAGGTGCACTTCGTCAACACGGGGCACGGTGCCGTCGGCGCGTTTCAAGTCGGGCTTCATCCGCACCAGCCACCCGTCAACCGGTGGCTTGGCGATGTTGAGATCACTAAAGGCGATGCTGTTCTGCCCCGACTTCACTTCGATCGGACCAAACTTGTAGCTATACCTGGTGGCCCCCGCCTGCGGCGCGTCGTTCGGGGCGGCTGCGGTCGTCGTCGTGGTGACCGCTGTTGCCGCGGTCGTAGTGGTGACCTCGACCGTAGTCGTCGGCAGCGTCACCGGGGCGCTCGAACCAGGGAGCAGCGTGGTGACCGCAGCGGCACTCACCGCCGTGGCTGTGGTGGGCAGTGCGGCGGTTTTGGTGGTGCCCGCACCGGAGCAGGCTGCTAGCAGGGCAACCGAACAGAACCCAACGATCACACGCCACCGTACAGACATCTCCCCACAATATGTCCGTTGGCGGCGATTGTCGTTGCGGAGGCACGATCATTTTCGCCGGCTCAGCCGCTGGTCGGCCCGCTTTCTTTTGGTGGGGTGGATCAGTGTGTCGTGATCGTCATTGGCAGGTGCTTTATCCCGCGAATGAAGTTCGAACGCAGCCGTTCGACCGGGCCGCTGAGCCGAATTCGCTGTAGCCGAGGGAGCAACTCCTCCAGAAGAATCCGGATCTCCAGCCGGGCCAGATGGGCACCGAGGCAGAGGTGCGGACTGCGGAGTCCGAACGCGACGTGGTCGTTTGGCCAGCGGCCGATATCGAAGCGATACGGGTCGGTGAACA
>JAYTVF010000258.1:0-1660 GCA_043744155.1 Acidimicrobiia bacterium
GCCCTCGGCCTCGCCCTGCCGCCGAAGAGTTAGCTCCCGTGCCTGGGCTCGATGGTGTCGATTCTTGCACTGCCGGTGTCGCGAGTCGCAGGAGCCCGCCCGCCCTCCCGAGTCGGCCCGCTACTGCGACGAGGAAGGCGGCGAACGCGGTACCGGCCAGCCTTGTCGGATCTAGGTGCCCGAAGCTATCCGTTGCAGTTGTGTGCGAATCCGTTTGTCGCTCACGGTGTAGGCCGTACCGAGCACCTGCGCGAACAGACTGATCCGCAGTTCTTCCAGCATCCAACCGACTTCGGCCAATTCACTGCGACGGCGGGCGTCTTTGATGCCGTCGAGCAACCGATCGAAGGCCTCTTCAAGAGGGCGCAGCGATTGCATCTTCTGGCGGTCTTTGACCGGTTCAGCCGCTACCCGTTCGGCTCGACGCTCAATACCGCGTACATAACGCAACACGTCGACGAGCCGGTCCACACCGGCGCGTCCGACGAAACCGGGGCGGATCAGGCGGGCTAGTTGACTACGTGCGTCGACAGCCGAATCCTGCAGGGTCGGCGCTGATAGAGCGTCGATGCGGGCCGAGGCAGCTACGGCCGCCACCATCACCTGCCCGGCCGTTTTTGCGGCCGCCACCATCACCTGGTCGAGGTCGTCGCCAACGCGTTGCTGCAATGTTCGAAAACTCGCTTCGTCGAACACCGGTCCGCCATGTTTGGTGAGCAGCACCTCGATGGCCCCCCGAAAACACTCATCCACCAATTTCGCAGGTGTTCCCCACGAGAAGCGTGCCAACGCCAGTTTGGTCTCGTTTGTAAAGGCTCGCTCAGCGACCTTGGTGGGGGGTCGCAATGTCAACTCGAGCAGTCGACGCGTGCCTCCGATCATGGCGCGCTGCTGAGCATCCTCGGTGGTGAGCACGCGCACCGACACGCCGTCGGCTTCAGCCACCAGGGCTGGATAGCCCCGAACCTGAGCACCCGATGCGGTGGCGTCGACCGAGCGCGCCAGGGTGCCGCCCGGCCAATCGGTAAGACCCGTGCGCTCGGTCACGGGCGCGGCCTGGGCGATGGCGGCACGGGTGCGTTTGCGCAGACGAGACTTCAGCTTGTTGAGATCTTTGTCGAAGTCAACGATGAGTCCGTCAGCGTCGTGAGCGGCAAAGGTCATGCGGGAATGGTCCGCGACGGCCGATAGCTGAAAATCGCCGGGCGTGATCGCAACGGCGGCCTTGGCCGAAAGATGACGGGCCAGTACGGCGTACACCGGCCCGTCCTCGTGGTCCAACGACGCGGCGGCGTCCTGCGCGTAGTCGACGAGCGGCACCAATTCGCGCCGGATCGCCTTGGGAAGAGACCGAAGCAACGAGGTCATCAGCTCGAGCCGCACGCCGGGAACCAGCCATTCGAAACCGACCGGTTCGACCTGATTCATCACCGCAACCGGGATGTGCACAGTGACGCCATCGTTGGCTGCGCCTGGGTCAAAGGAATACGACAGACCAAAGATCAGGTCGTCTTGCTGCCATTGGGTCGGAAAATCATCGAGCGGTGTCTGTTCTGCCCCGGCCTTAACCAGGTGCTCGCGGGTCAGGGTCAGTAGGTCAGCATGACGGTCTCTCTCCCGTTTCCACCATCGGTCGAAGTGGCGTGACGAGGTGATGTCG
>JAYTVF010000259.1:0-1658 GCA_043744155.1 Acidimicrobiia bacterium
GGCCGACGCGCCTGGCGCTGCGGTTGCGCAGCCATTCGATGTGACGCTCGACCCGTCGTTGGCCCGATCGATTGTGGCTGACCGAGTGGAGCGGGCAGCGGGTGTCACGTTGGCGACTGCGCCGGTCGTAGTGAGCGGCGGGCGCGGTGTCGGTTCGTCTGATGCATTCGCTCCCTTGGAAGAACTGGCAGCTTTACTTGGTGGTGTCGTGGGCTGTTCGAGAGCTGTGACCAACAATGGCTGGCGTCCGCACACCGATCAGGTCGGTCAAACGGGCACCCGCATCGCGCCGGATATCTATCTGGCCTGCGGGATCTCCGGTGCCATTCAGCACTGGGTCGGGGCGATGGCCTCGAAACGGATACTGGCGATCAATACCGACAAGGAAGCCAACATGGTGGTGAAGGCCGATTACGCCGTGATTGGCGATCTCCACAAGATCGTGCCGGCAATCACCGCAGAAATCCGTCGCCGCGCAAGCTGAGCACCGACGCGAAACTGGCCGGAACGTCCTTGAGGGGCAGGGGACGTTCCGGCCAGGGAGACTGCAGATTTACGGGGCGACCACGGCGGTTACCGGGATGAGATTCAACTCGGCTGAGGTCAACAGGGGACTTGTTGACGGGTCGGCATCGTCTTGACGGGCGCAACGCACTTGCACCGTGCCGTTGATCACATGGATCACGGTCGGGGCAATAACTTCACGCTGAAGATCCTGATGATCGGGTTCGGTCACGTAGGACTGCTGCCATGATCCGCTGTAAAGGCCGCCAGTGATGGCCGTCCCATCGCTGATCCAGCAGGCGACCGGTTCGTGCAGGTCGATGCTGCGCACCGTGTTCATCGAAGCGATGTAATAGCCGTTGGCCACGGTGCTCGAGCCGAGGTTGAGCGCGGATGACGAGGCCGACGGCAGCGGCCAGTTGAGACCGCCGTCGGGAAGGCTTGTGACTGGGCTGGCGAGGGTTCCCTGAATGAGGACGGCGACACCGTTGACACCGGCGGCACCGGTCGCCCCCTTGGCCCCGACTGGTCCCGGCACACCAGGCGCTCCGGCAGGTCCTGCTTCTCCGGCAGGTCCTGCTGCTCCTGCTGCTCCGGCAGGTCCGGCAGGTCCGGCAGGCCCGGCAAGCCCGGTGGCACCTGTGTCGCCATTGACGCCGGTGTCACCCTTGGGCCCGGGCGTGCCGGTGGATCCAGCGGCCGATGCGGGCATGTAGTAGCCGGCAAGGTCGATGATCACATCGACCCGGCCGACGGAGTTGAAGATGTCGACACTACGGCTGGCACCGATTGTGGCCGTCAGTTGATTGGCAACGGCTCCGGAATCCTTCCAGTTGATATTCGACGCGTTCGGCTGCGGGGAACCAGAGGGAAACACGGTGAGGAACGAAGCGGCCGACCCACCGACCACGGTGATGTTGGCTGCAATCGCCGTCGCTTCCAGCGGGACGCTGGCGGCGAGCGAGAGCCGAAACGTGTCCTGGGTGCCCAAGGGATGGATGGCACCAGTCTGACCGCGAGTGTCGAGCACCCGGATGGGGACGACCGGCACAAGCACCGATCCAGAGCCTTGTGATGGCGCGGCCGAAGCGTGAAGAATTCCGCCCCCGCCCACGATCATCGCCGCCGCAGCTCCGACTACCGACCAACGAATT
>JAYTVF010000260.1:0-19906 GCA_043744155.1 Acidimicrobiia bacterium
TGGACGTTCCCCAAAGGCAAGTACGAATCGACAGACTTCGATTTGCTGGCCTGTGCCTTGCGAGAGGTCTGGGAGGAATCGGGATACCACTGCTCTCCCACCGGTGCGTGTGTCACCTCGACCTATGTGATGCCCAATGGCCGAACCAAAGCGGTGACGCTGTGGCCGATGGGCATCGTTTCTGGCCAGTTCAGCGTCAACAACGAGGTGGACGAGGAGCGATGGTTACCTCCGGACGCCGCGGCCGAGATGCTGACCTACGACTCGGATCGTCGCGCGCTCGCTCAGCTCGTACCATAAGGTCGTGACACGAGATCCTGCGGGCGGATGGCGGCCATTGCGCACCGCGCCACTCGACCCGCCCTCGCCGACGACGCCCCTGGCCCGGTCATCGTCTGGGCTTGTCTCGCCGTTCACACGCCTGGCTCGCACTCACACGCTGGCAGCCATGGGGGACTCGGCGGTTGCCATTGCGCTGGCCGGCTCACTCTTCTTCGACATAAGCCCGGGTGCTGCACGGCGAAGCATGGCGCTGTATCTGCTTTTTACGATGGCCCCCTTTTCGGTGGTGGCGCCGCTGCTCGGCCCTCTCATCGATCGGGTGCAGGGCGGCCGGCGTTGGATGGTCATTGGCGGCGCCGCCGGTAGGGCGTTGCTCTGCGCGTCAATGACGCGACATCTCCACTCGAATTGGCTGTTCCCCGAAGCCTTCTTGGTCCTCGTGCTTTCGAAGGCGTATGCCGTTTCCAAGAGCGCGTTGGTGCCGATCGTGGTCGGCCACGAGAACGAACTCGTTGAGGCTAACGCCAAACTCGGGTTGCTGTCGGGGATCGCCGGACTGCTGGTGGCGCTACCGGCGCTGGCGCTGCGCGCCATCTTTCACACCGGAACGCCTGTCGTAGCATTGGCTGCGGTGGCGTTCGCTCTCGCCGCAATAGCGGGGCTTCGCTTGCCGAAAGAAGCAGTGGCCGAGCATCGCATCGAGCCGGAGGAGAAGGCCGTGCTCCGCTCGATCGGCATCTCGCTGGCCGCATCGGCCATGGCAGTGGTTCGTGCCTCGGTTGGATTTCTCTCGTTCCATATGGCGTTTTGGCTGCGAGAACGAGGCACGCCGACGTGGTGGTTCGGGGTGGCGGTCGGGGCGTCCTCCATGGGCGCCTTCACTGGCAATGTATTGGCTCCGAAGATACGCAATCGATTCCGGGAAGAGACGATGCTGGCAGCCTGTCTCGCCGGTGTGGCCATTCTCGGCCTCGCGGCAGCCCTTGACGGTTCACGGACGGCAGCGGCGGTACTTTCGGCTGCCGTCGGAGTTGCGGCCTCGGTCGGCCGACTGGCCTTTGATGCCATTGTGCAGCGCGACGCCGCCGATGCCAACCGCGGTCGGGCCTTCGCCCGGTTCGAAACCCGGTTCCAGCTGGCCTGGGTTCTGGCGGCCTTCGTGCCGGTCGTAGTGCATGTACCCGGCTGGGTTGGTCTGCTCGGGGTCGGCCTGCTGGCGCTCTGCGGTCTCATTCCGTTCCAACTCGGCACCCGTTTGGCACAGAAGCGAGGCATCGAGCGGGTCGGCTTGCTGGCCCGAGTTCGGCACGGTGTGCGCAAACGCCGAGCTCAGGAACGTGGCCGTTCACTTTCTTCACGCCCCGGCCGTACCCGCTAGAAGTCCAGACCGAGTCTGGCCAACCAGAGGCCGGGGGCGTCGAGTTCAGCTGGTGTCGGCAGTGTCTCGGCCGATTTCCAAAGGTGCGCCAAAGCGTCGGGCTGACGCTCGACCACACCCGTGGTAAAGGCGTGGCCTCGATCAACCTGCGATCGGCCGATGCGCAGGCCGAGAAGTTGCTCGACGAATTGATCGGAATGTGCCGGCTCAAGACGGCGACGTCGGATGGCTTCGGAGACCGCGCTACCGGGGCCGATCAGACGCGCCGCGGCTTGGTCGACGGAGTAGTCGATGTAGCCGATGATGGCGGCGACGAGCGCGTCCAGGCGCGGCACCAACGCGTCTTGCTCGGGCGTTGCCGTCGCACCGAGCAGCAGTTCGGGCCGGCTGAAGATCGCTTGCAGTTGTCGGGTCGGATCGCCGCTGTCATCGATGTCGTTCATGGCTCGACCGAGGGCATCGGGGTCGGGCCGAAAAGTACTGGCGTAGGATGACAGTAGGCTGAACAGTGCCTCACGCACGTGCGGCACGCGCAAGACGGCGTGGCTCGTGAGTTCGTGCACGCACACCCAGAGCCGCACCTCATCTTGGCTCAGGCTCCAGTCGGCGCCGAAGGCGTCGATACGGGCCGACACCACCTGAATCTCATCGGATGGCGGGCGAGGAATGGGTAGGTCGTACTCTCCGAACGACCGTTGTGCCAGATGCCCGACGAGTGACCCTGCGGCCATACCGAGCATCACTGGGCTCATCATGCCCATGAGCCCTTGCAGCATGGCGGCAGCAGGATCCGGCTCGTCGTTGGACATTTTGCTGGGATGCAACGAAGTGGCGAGGTGCTCGAAGAGAGGGCGGTAGGCATCAAGGGCGCGCTGGGACCATTGACTGGCGGTGACGGGCAGGAACCGCACAGGTCGGCCGTCATTGGTGAGGTCGAGCCCGGTGATGTCGCGCACATGCATCTCGGCCAGCGAGGCAAGTCGTTCGTAGGCCATACGTATGAGCGGGTCGACATTTGCATCCGCGCCGTCAGCGGAGGTGATCGACTGGGCGAACTGTCGGGCCGAATCCCAGTGCAACGAGCCTTGCGACTGCATCATGCGAGCTAAATCCCCAAAGAAGGGCATGCCACCAAAAGGGTTGTCGCCGAACGGATCGCGGTCGGGATGGTCGTCACTCACGCAGAGCATGGTATGTCTTGTAGAGGACAAAATGTCAGGCGCGAGAGGTGGATATGGCGACGACAGATGCACAACAGCGAGCCGACGTGGTGGTTGTCACAGGCGCCAGCAGTCCGCTCGGTCGTCGCGTGGTGAAGACACTTTCGAATGATCCTTGCATCATCGAGGTGCGCACTATCGATGAAGCCCCTACCGACGATGACGACGCGTTGGTCGACTCCTTGGCCGGGGCAACGGTGCTTATCCACCTGCTTTTCGTGGGCGATACCGAGTGGCGCCCACGCGGCAGCGAACGAGACAACGTAGAGGGTTCTCGTCGGCTGTTGCGGTTGGCCGTCGACGTGCAACACGTCATCGGGCTTTCCTCCGCGTTGGTGTACGGGGCCTGGCCGAACAATCCGACGCCGCTTACCGAGGACGCTCCGCTTCGGCCCAACACCGAGTTTTCCTATGCGGTGCAGCGAGCCCAGATAGAGCAACTAATCGCCGACTGGGTCGCCCAAGTTGCCGGTCGGTCGGCGACGGTTCTGCGTCCGTGCGTCACATTGAGCCGAGACAGCGACGGTGGATGGATTGCTCGTTCTCTGGCCGCGGCCGCCGGCGCTCGCCTCGGTCAAGAAGATCCGCCGTCACAGTTCCTACATACCGATGACCTGGCGTCGGCGGTCGATCTCGCTCGGCGTCATCGTCTTGATGGTCCCTACAACGTTGCGCCCGACGGCTGGGTGCCCGGCGAAATCGTTCGGGCGCTCGCTGGCGCAAGACCCCGCGTGCGCCTGCCGGCCGCCCTCGCAGCCCGGCTGGCACAATGGCGGTGGAAATTCACCCAGGGGCCGGTTCCGCCAGGGCTGCTGCCCTACACAGCGTCGACCTGGGTTATCGCGAACGACCGACTGAAGTCCGCCGGCTGGCAGGCCAGGAAGACCAATGAGCAGGCCTACGTCGCGGGTACCGACGCCCGATGGTGGACGCTGCTCACGCCCAAACGCAAGCAAGAGCTGGCGTTGGGCGGCATGGTCGGTATCGGAGGCGCTATCGCGGCGTTGAGTTCATTGGTTCTGCAGCGTTTGTTTCGTCGGCAGGCTTCGCGACCAGGCTGATGCTCACGTTGTGGGTCTCCCCAGCGCTGATGACTCCGAGCTCAATGGTCTCACCGACGAGATAGCGCCGCAGCGCGACCGTCAGGGCCCACATGGTGCCCACCGGTTGACCATTCACGGCCACGATGGTGTCGTCGATCCGCAAGCTTTGCCGAACCGGGGACAGAGCGCTGACTGATGCCAACAGCACTCCGCCATTGCCGGCCATGTTGGTGCCTGTCACACCCAGCCATGGAACGGCACTCGTCGACGCGGCTGCGGCGCGAGCCAGGCCGATAACCACGTCGCTCGGAATGGCGATGAGTTGCCCGTCGCCGGTTCGATCGACGCCGAGGGCGACTATTTTGCCGTCATGCCAAATCACCGAGTGCGTGATGTCACCCTTGTCTTGTGTCTTCACAAGCAGAATCGGTAACGAGGTGTTGGTCGCGTCCACCGGACCACGGGTCATCGCCGTGACCTCGCCGGTGCCCGATCCCGTAGCGGTCATCACTTGCACGGCCGATCCGACACGCAGGTTGTCGCATGATCCGAGCGGGGATACCGACGAGTCGATGGCACCCTTCACCAACGCAAGCGGGCTCGCACCGGCCCGCTCAACCTGAACAACAGACTGGTCGCCCTGTTCAGAGTTCAGGGACACTGACTTGGCATGATCAAACCCGGCCCAGGCGGCCACAATGGTGCCGACCTTGTCGAGAACCACGCCAGGCACCGATCGGCGTCCCGTGGCATCTTCGACGACCAAAGTGAGCAGGTGGCTGAGGCGGGAATCCACAGTTGTGGCGGTCGAATCAGACGTCAGACCGTTGGGGCCCGACGAGGTCTGTCGGGTCGACACGATGAGGGTCGTCATGGCCACCGCCACGATCGAGGCGGCCAGCGCCAAGGCGCAGGCCGCCGTCAACGTACGCAAAGCAGAGCCGCCGGGGGTTGGTGCCGCCAGCGCGATCGGTGCCTGTACTAGCTCAGAGGGGTGCCGCCACGTGCGGTCGGCGGGTGGGCCAAAGGAGAAAGGTGGGGTGGCGTCGTCGTCGAACTGCTCGTAGCCCTCCACGACGAAAGATGGTACTGCCTGCCCGTGTCGATGTGACCGCGCGGCAGGGTTAGCGTTGCGGAGTCCTGCGGTCGCTACGATGGTCGTGTGCAACCTCCCCCGAGCGGCGAAACGTGGTGCGGCCTCGGTGCCGACCCGCTACCCGTGGGGGCCGTTTACGAATGGTGCATTCGCCCAGAATGTGGTGCAGTCGTGCTTTTTTCCGGCACGGTGCGTGATCACGCGGCCGATGACACCGGCGCTCGGCGTGACGGCGTCGAGCACCTCACCTATGAGGCCTACGAAGACCAGGTCATTCCCACCTTTGAGGCCATTGCGGCCCAAGCCCGACAGACGTGGCCAACGCTCGGCCGCATTGTGCTGTTGCATCGAACCGGTCGATTGGGCCTGAGTGAGTCGTCAGTTTTGATCGCTGTGTCGTCTCCGCACCGGCCTGAAGCGTTTGAAGCGGCCCGATTCGGCATCGACGCGCTGAAGCGCTCGGCACCGATCTGGAAGCAGGAAAGCTGGGAAGGCGGCCAGGCCTGGGGCCTGGGCGCCCATGAGATTGTACCCGTGCGGCCGACCCCGATGGATGTTGTGTAGTGGCGAGAGACTTAGCGATTGACCTCGGAACCGCGAACACTCTGGTGTACGCCAAGGGCCGAGGCATCGTCCTCAACGAACCGTCGGTGATCGCCCTCAACAGCCAAAGTGGCGAGGTGTTGGCCACCGGTCACGAAGCGTGGCAGATGATCGGACGCACGCCCGGCTACATCGTGGCGGTCCGTCCGCTTCGCGGCGGTGCTATTACCGACTTCGACGTGACCGAGAAAATGATTCGGTTGCTTCTGCAACGAGTCGGTGTCTCGCGATTCAACCGACCACGCGTGGTCATCTGCGTGCCGTCGGCCATCACCGAAGTCGAAAAGCGGGCCGTGACCGAAGCCGCTCGGCGAGCAGGTGCTGCTGACCCGCAGCTCATCGAACAACCAATGGCCGCGGCCATCGGCGCCGGCCTGCCCATCGAGGAACCAATCGGCAACATGGTGATCGACATCGGCGGCGGAACCAGCGAAACCGCATGTATTTCTCTCGGCGGCATCGTCGCCCTCGAAGCAGTGCGCGTCGGCAGCTTCGACATCGACTCCGCCATTCAGTCCTTTGTTCGTCGGGAATACGGCATTGCTATCGGTGAACGAACAGCCGAAGAGATAAAGGTGGCCATCGGCTCGGCCGACCCGACGCCGGACGAAACCTTCGCTGAAGTGCGTGGACGCGACCTTATGACCGGGTTGCCCAAGACCGTGGTGCTGACCCCGATCGAAGTGCGCGAGGCCATTGAGGAAGTGGTGGTCGCCATCGTCGACTCGGTTGTGCGTTGCTTGTCGAAGGCGCCACCTGAACTCTCCCAAGACTTCTTGCTACGCGGCATCAACCTGGTCGGTGGCGGCGCGATGTTGCGTGGACTCGACACGCGACTCATGCGTGAGACACGGGTTCCCGTACAAATGGTGAGCGCACCACTTGAATCGGTAGTGCTGGGGGCCGGACATTGCATCGAGAATTGGGATGCGCTCAAGGGCATGTTCATGGGTGCCCGTCGCTGATTTGGGCCCCGGGAACTGCTAGACCGTTCCCCCTATGCGAGCCGACGATGTGGCCTCAGCTTCTCTCACGAACGGCCTCTCGGTCATTCGTCAGCAATACAACGTGCCGGGAGCGTTCCCGCCGGAGGTGCTCGCTGCCGCCGCTCTCGCCGCGAAAAGACCCATCACCACCACTGGTCGCCGCGACGCCCGGGACCTGCCGATGGCGACCCTTGATCCGGCCGCGAGCATCGATCTCGATCAGGCCTTCGCACTGCACGCCGAAGGTGATGTGCTCGTACTGTCGTACGCCATAGCCGATGTGGGGTTCTTCGTTGACCGAGGTGGCGTCATCGAGACGGAGGCATGGAAACGGGCATCCACCATTTACATGCCCGACGGCCGAACACCGCAGTATCCGCCGGTGCTGTGCGAGAACGCGGCGAGCTTGCTTCCAGACGTTGATCGCCCGGCGATTCTGCTGACCACGCTGATCGCTATCGATGGCACGTCGACGCTGCGTAAAGCGGAGCGTGCCGTCATCCACAGCCGGACCAAACTGGCCTATGAGACCGCTAGCGAAGCCGAACTCGGCCCGCTCCTTCCCGAACTCTTCCGCCGCATTCATGCAGCCGAAGAGCGGCGCGGCGCCACCCGTATCGACTTTCCTGAACAGGAAATCGAGTCGGATCCAACCGCACCGGGCGGTATGCGGCTGGTATGTCGGGCACGTCAAGAGAGCGAGGATCAGAACTCTGGCATGTCGTTGGCTGCCAATCTGGCCGTCGCCAAGCGCATGCTCGACGCCCACGTTGGTCTATTCCGCATTATGGATGAACCAAGCGACGGAGCCGTCGGCATGTTGCATCACGCGGCGCGAGCGTTGCAGATCACCTGGCCCAAGGGCATGTCCTTGCGCGAGGTCAAGGGTACGCTCGACCCCAAAAATCCTAGACACACGGCATTCCTGCTCCAGATTCGGCGGGCCGGAGGGGGCGCCAGCTACGGCCTCGCGCATGAAGGAACGCCGCCGTGGCATGCGGCCATCGCCGCGACGTATGCCCACGCCACCGCACCGCTTCGGCGTCTGGCCGATCGATATGTGCTTGACCTCGTCGTAACCCTTGATGCCGGCCAAAAGCCCACGCCCGAGGACCTCGCTACCTTAGCCGCCCTTCCGGAGGTGATGGAGCGCGTGCAGTCCATTGGACACAAGGTCGATCGCGCTACCATCGATCTCGTCGAAGCCGTCACGCTGGCCGGACGGGTCGGCGAGGTCTTCGACGCAGTGGTCACTGCGGTCGAAGGCCCCGCAGCTCGCATCCAGCTCACCGATCCACCGGTTTGGGCCAAGGTCACGACCTCGGGCGTCGGCCCCGGTGACCAGGTGAAGGTGCGCCTTGAGTCGGTTGACTTGCCAATGCATCAACTCCGGTTCACCTTGGCCTAGATCGGCCTGGGCCTGGGCCTCGATAGGTCGCCCCTGGGGCGTCCCAGGGGGCCAAGCACTAGCACTAGCTGGCGCGACTTTGTCCGCAGCGGCGTGCTGCTTCCTCGATGGCGGTTGCCACCACGGCCACGGTCGCGCTCGGCGTCTTTGACCCTGACGTTACCGTCGACGGCGACGCTGCAGGCGGCCACAATCTGGGTCGCGGCGCGGCCAGAAACGGTCTGGTACTCACAATCGGGCCGACCGCCTGGCCCAATGCTCCCAGCACGGCGACATGCACCGTTATGGGTGGCTCAAGATGGGCTGACCAGCGAGCTTGGCCGACTCGTCTGGGTGCAGGCGACAAGGGCGCCGCGCCGAAGACGAGGCGGGCGTCGGGACTATCTTGGGTGCCTAGATCGAGGCGGGCGGCACCATGCGGGATCAAACCGGCCACGAACAAGGCCTCGGGCCGTCTGCTGGCCAGTACCAGGTGCGGGCCAGCAGTCGCGTACTGTCGACCGATCCGGGCGAGCGCTGCGGCGGCATAGGGCAGCGCGGCGCATAGGGTGGTGGCGTCGTCTATCAAGATAACCGTACGTCGGCCTGTTGCATTGCGCACCTCGGCTCGGGCCAGGGCGTCTTCGATCTGTGGACTGCGGAGCCCGACAATTTTTGTCGACACATGCAGCAGTTGTCCGGTGTCGTCGAAGGTCCCTTCACTGCCGGCATCGATCAACACGACATCGACATCTTCGGGTCGGTGCGTCAAGGCCAACGCCAGCAAGACGGAGTTCAACGTAGTGCTCCGACCACTGCCGGCTGGCCCGCTGATAACCAGATGTCCGTGCTCGTTGAGATCAAACCCGACCAAGCCGTGACGGTCGCTGCCGAACGGCACAAGCGTCGAGCCGGTGGAGGCGTTCAGCTGCCAGTTTCGCACGATGTCGTCGCTTAGCTCGGCCGGTTCACGAAGACCGCAGACGTGTTCAATGCCCAGCGCAGGCGGATCATCGGCGACGGGCTCGGGCACGGTGAATGGGGCCAGTTTTCGAGCCCAGGCTCGCGCTGTCGCTTCGGTGAGACCCGTGGCCAGCCCCTCGGTGCCATCGACGTTGACGTGGCCAGCCGCGTCGACGGCCACCAATGGTGTGCGAATGCGCATGGCTTCCAACTCATCGACGATGCGAATCACGGCGCGAGACCGACCGACCACCGCGTTGGCGGCAGTCGCACCGTCGACTACCAAGAGCTCCAAATCGCTGCGATGAGCGCTGGAGTGCGGAAGCCACTTCGTCCACTCCCACAATTCAGGCGTCAGAGAGGAAATACTGAACGACAGCGATGTCGGGTCGATGCGGCTGGCCAATTGCACCACGATCCAACGAGCCATCGCCAGCGTCGCATGGCGGGGCCCCGCGAGCGTCAGCAGCCCCTGGTTCTTGAGCAGGTCGATGGTGAGCGGAACGGAGGACAATCGCGAGAATCGATTCACAAGTCCGGTGAGCTCATCGGGCACATCGCTGCCGGGTTCTATCGCCTGCGGCCAGGCCAGATCACCAAAGCCGAGCGAGACCGGCAAGCTGGCGGCATCGATTTGGGTCCACAGCGTACCGGGAGCAGCCCCGATGGTCTGGCGCAGCAAGCCGGGGTCGGCGACTCGTTGTCTATGAGCCCGCACCGACTCACGTTGGGCAGCGAGCAGTTCAGCGCGAAACGCGCTGTGTACGGGGTGATTGGGGTCGCGCAGTGCAGCCCGTTCACGACGGCGAAGCCCTGGATTGTCTGGCGGTCGCACTACGGCGGGCGGCGGTGTGGTCGGACCGGGGGTGCGGCGAACGAGTTCGATGAGCCCAGCGGCATTGGGTAACAGACGAACGTCGGCTTGAGCGGGAGCGATACGAAACATGGCTGAGCCGACATCGATCACGTTGCCGGGAAGGATCTCGGTTGGCCCGGTAACGGGCCTTCCGTCGATGACGATGTGATCGCTGGATCCCGCCTCGAGCACAACTCGGGCGGTGGCTGACACTTCCAAATAGAAACGTGCGGATGTCACCTTGCCGGAAACGAGTTCACTGCGTGCGGGTCCGGCTGAGCCCACGGCATGCCGTCCGGTCACAAGGTCTTGGAAGCCTCCTGCGGCCAGGCCGCCGATCTGGAACATGGTGACAACAGGTTGCGCCACGGGCGGTCCGACTTCGCCGGGCTGCAGCCGGGTGAGGATGGCGCCAGCGACAAGACCGCTCGCCGAGATGGGCAGGGTGGGCTCGATCGCTCGTCCGTCGATGGCGATCTGTTCGCCAAGGCCCAGTTCGATACCGACCCGCCACGCTGCGACCGTCAGATCGGAAATGTCGAGGAGCAGGTCGAGCTCGGTCTCTCGTTCCCTGGTGGTGATCGGCACGCTGATCATCGTCTCTTCCTCCGGCCGGTCTGTTCGACTACCGCTGCTACTGCTTCGACCATCCAGACAACACCAGGCTCGGCAGGAGCGAGATGATGGCGGCCACGGTCGAGGGTGGGTGCGTGGCGCAAATCGACGGCGGCGATCGGATCCGGGGCTGCTGACAGTGCCGCGCCGACCGGCACGGCCAACTGGGCAAGAGAGAAGCGGCTCGCTAACCGATCGGAGATTTCTACATTGGCGAGGTGGCGAACACCGGAGAACGAGCGATGATCGGTGTCCAACCCGACGGCATCAAAGGTGGGAGTAGTGGACGGGTCGCCGCCATGTCGCATCGTGCCGTGCACGGTGGAACCGAGCCGAACCGACCAAATTCCGCCCGGGTCGCGGTAGCGAAGTGCGAGATCTTCGGTCGATCGCCAAAAGTCCGGTTGGGTGCGGGCCAGCGCCGACGGCGTCGTGTCGATGGCCGCAATGGTGAGTCCCGCCCGGTCGAGCAACGAGGCCATACGATCGACACTCGATCGAAGGGCGACGGCGACCGGGGCGACGGCATGGTGGCTGGTGACGAGTTGGGCCACCACCTGCTCACGAAGCGCCCGAGGTCCGACCTCGGCTAGCAGCGCCGAGGTCTGTCCAACGTCGTCGAGTTCTGCCTGCATGAGCAACGCGTCGGAGGAACCCAGCGCCACGATGACTGGCTCCCAATGAAACGACATCTGCTCCCACACCCGGTGCAGCAACTGCGTGACGGCGTGTTCGTCTTCGATCCGACCGTCGCTCACGATGCCAGCCGGCAGGCGCAGTTCGGCGGCGTCGGTGAGCCGAGCGGTGTCCTGAAACTCAAGTCGCGTGACCCGAAGGAGTTGGTCAGTGATTTGCAGCCCGACCACGGCTGAACGCTCACCTGACATGGCTCTACCTTAAAGCAGGGTCACCCTCAGATGGTGTTACATCCGGCTACGGTTGACAAAAGTGCGACGGCGACAACGAACTCGAGCCAAGAGTTGGGGAGGGATCCAAGCCCTGGACTTGGTCACCGTTTCCGATCGTCATCGGCCGAGCCGGACATCGGTCTGGCGTTGGATTGTGTTTCCGCTCGTTCTAGCCGCTGCCGCCGGGGGTTGGTTCGTCGGCCGTGAGATGGCGCCCGTGAAAGAGAGGGTCGTCATGGTGACACTGCCAGCCACCACCGTTCGCCCAACGACGACACCTGTGCAGACGACGTTGCGACCCACAACGACCACAACGACCACCTCTGCGGCCGAGGCCTCGACGACAACCGCAGCCTCAACCAGCGTGCTGGCCACCACAACGACGGCAGCGGCACCGCCGCCGACAACGATTCCCATGCCTGTGCCCGAGGGCCCGGTCATACCTCCCGTCGCGCAGTTTGTCGAGGGTAAACTGGTGCTGAAAGGCTCAATCCCCTCGGTGGCGCTGCGTGCGTTGATCGTGGCCCGGGCCGTCGGATTGGTGGGCGCCGATCATGTCACCGATCAGTTGACGCTCGATTCCCGTTCCACCGCGACCGGTGGGGGCCCGATTCTCATCGGCGAGGTCATCCGATTCGCGGCAGGAAGTCTGGAGGTTCCCGCCGAGTCGCAGCCGATGCTCGATGCCGTGAGTGGGCTCATAGCCATCGCACCCAATGCGCTGGCGGTCGTGACGTCCTACACCGACGACCAGGGGGATCCGCTGCGCAACGTCGGCCTAGCGGCGCAACGCATTGACGCCATTGCCGCACAGTGGACGGCGAAAGGAGTGCGTTCCGATCAGATCGTTCGTGACGCCCGCGGTGGGGCCGAGCCCATCGCCGACAACGCCACAGAGGAGGGCCGCACGCAGAATCGCCGAGTATCAATCACTCTGTACGGTCTGCTGGGCGGCTGAACCCTGGGACGCGGGTCGTTAACGGTTGAGGCGGATAAGGCCTTCTTGCACCACTGAAACGGCTAAGGCGCCGTCGCGTGTGTAGATCGAGCCGTATGCCAGGCCACGGCTGTTCGACGTCGATGGCGTATGCATGTCGTAGAGCATCCACTCGTCGACACGGAACGGCCGATGGAACCACATGGCGTGGTCGAGGCTGGCCATCTGAGCCCGCTCGTCACCCCAGCCGATGCCGTGGGGCAACAGCGTGGTCTCGAGCAGGGAGAGGTCGCTGGCGTAGGTAAGGATGCATGTGTGCAGCACCGGATCCTCGGGCAGACGTCCGTTGGCGCGCAGCCACAGTCTCTGGAACGGGGTACGGTCCGTCTGACGATCAACGGGCATCTTGTCGATGTAGCGAGTATCGATGGGCCTGGGTTGATCATAGAAGTCACCGATGAGCGCCTTGTGGGGTGCCATGCGGGTCTTGAAGTCGGGCAGGCTCTCGGGCCTGGCCGCCGCAGGCATGTCGAGTTGGTGCTCCAGGCCGGGCTCATACCGATGGAAGCTGGCCTGCAGGTTGAAGATGGGTCTACCGTGTTGGATCGCCACCACTCGTCGCGTCGTAAAGCTCTTGCCGTCACGGATGCGATCAACTTCATAAACGATCGGAACCGTGGTGTCACCAGGCCTCAGGAAGTAGGCGTGCAGAGAGTGAATTGAGCCTAGGGTGACTGTACGCGCCGCCGCCACGAGGGCTTGACCGGCGACTTGGCCGCCGAAGACGCGTTGGCGCTTCTCATCGGGCGATACGCCACGAAACAAATTGACTTCGATGGTTTCGAGGTCGAGTAGTTTCACCAAGTCATCAAGGGCGGATTGGTCATTCATCGTGGCTCCGTCGGACCGGGAACGAAACGGTCCGCCGCATGGTACTGCCGTCGGCCGGCTTGATGCCGTGAGACTGCGAACGTTGCCGCGGCGCAAGAACGACTAGACATGCACCGTGCGGTTGCAGCGACATGGCTTTTTCGAATGGAGGCTGGATCGACTGGCGCGATTCGCCAGTGTGTCGCTGTTGGGCACACTGACCACGCAGTTGGTGTTGTGGCTGTTAGTCGGTCGATGGAATTGGCACGGCGCCCCCGCAAATCTGTTCTCGGTCTCGATGGTGTCGGTGCCGAGCTATCTCGCCAATCGCCACTGGGTATGGGAGCGAAAACGTGGGCAGCATTCCTTACGGGGTGAAGTACTGCCGTACTGGACAATGGCGTTCGCCGGGCTGTTGCTGTCGACGATCTTGGCCTGGCTGGCGTACCGCTCGTTTCCCCACGCGTGGGCGGTTAGCGCCGCGAACCTGGCCGGCTTTGGTGTGTTGTGGTTCGGGAAGTTTCTGCTCTTTGATCGGTTCATCTTCGGCGACGACGCAACCCGAGCCGACCCAATGAACCAGTAACGTCTCGGAGTTGTGAACCCTTTGGTGCCGTCTGTTCGTCCACCTTTGGCCTGGAGGGAGGTGGCATTGGCGGCGCGAGGCTTCATGCCGCCTGCTGAGGGAGATGCGCTGTACTCGGCGGCTCTCAGCGCGTCCCGTGCATGCCCGGGGTTACCGCTCGTCGAGATCGGCTCGTATTGCGGCCGGTCAACGGTGTGGTTGGGTGCGGCGGCACGAGCGGAGCGCACGGTTCTGTTCGCCGTCGATCATCACCGGGGGAGTGAGGAGAACCAGGTGGGTTGGGAATGGCACGATGCCACGGTTGTCGACCCCGTTGTCGGTCAGATGGAGACGCTCCCTTTTTTCCGGCACACCATTTACGCGGCTGACTTAGAGGACGTCGTCATCGCGGTAGTGGGACGGTCGCCTATCGTGGCCGCCTTCTGGACGTCGCCGTGTGCGTTCGTGTTCATCGATGGCGGTCACGGAGTCGAACCGGCCCGGGCGGATTATGAGGGATGGGCCCGGCACGTCGCACCTGGCGGATTCCTGGCCATCCACGACGTGTTTCCCGACCCCGCCGACGGTGGTCGTCCGCCGTATGAGCAGATCTATGTGCCCGCCTTGCAGAGCGGCCGATTTCGCGAGGTCTCGGTCACCGGCAGCCTTCGTGTCTTGCAGGCCCTCGTCTGAGCGGGGGGTCTGCTCGGGCTGGTCTCAATAGCGACGCTCGCGCTCAGCGCAGGTTTTCTGGCGTAGCACCTGGTCAGATGTCGGGTTCGATGGCGTTGACCGCGGCGTGATGTTCATCGGGCAGGTCTTTGAGTACGTCTTTCATGTAGCTCTGGCTGGCGGCAGCCATGCCAACATCGGTGCCGGCGATCTCAGAGAGGAACCAGCGGTGCTCGAGCACCTGATGGAAGATTTCGGCGGGTTCCAAGCGGCCGTGAAGGTCAGAAGGGATGGCGCTCGTTGCCGGTTCGAATACTTCAACGAGCCACCGCATCGCAGCGCGCGCCTCTGACATCGACGTGCCGGCTCGGTGTTCCTGGTCAGCTTTGAACTGGCGAATATCGTTCAAGAGCCGACGGGCTTGGCCTTCGTGCACGTCGAGCCCAGTGAGGGTCTGCAATCGTCGTCGGTGATGATCGGCCTCGACCACCGATGTCTCGAAACGCAGCCGGTACCCACCGGGCGCATCCTCCAGCACCAACTCGGAAACATCGAAGCCCAATTCGTTCATGCGCTGCACCCGGGCATCAATGGCCCGCACATCGTCGGCGGCAATTACTTCGCTGCAAGTGAGTTCGGTCCAGAGCGTCTCGTAGCGGCGAAGAAGGTCGTCTGCCACGGCGCTGGCATCAACCTCATCCTCGAAGCCTCCGGCGCACGCGACGTCGGTCAATTCGGCCGACACGTTGAATTGCGCCAGTTCGAGGTCGTACGCCCGCTGACCGTCGGAGAGGCAATCGTGAAGATCGCCCGTCTCGGCATCGACCAGGGTGGCCGATAGCGAGCCGGCATCACGGCGAAACAGGCTGTTCGATAGCGAACAATCACCCCAATAGAACCCGGCCAGATGGATACGGACCAGCAGATAGGCCAAGGCGTCGAGCAGGAGTGGGGCCCCATCGTGCACCGACGCTCGGGTAAAAAGCACCCGAAAGGGCAGCGAGAAATCGAGGTGCTTGGTGATGAGAATGCCTTCGAGCGGGTTCCCTTCAAGGTCAGTTCGGCCGGTGATGGTGCCGATGGCGTCCACCACTGGCACATCACGCTCGAGCAGATCGCGCAACAACCGAAACTCGCGAAGGGCCACCCGATCGGGCAGTTCCTTCAGCGCGTACATGTCGTCGCCATATGCCACGAACACCACGACATGACGGTGAATACCGCGAACCGGATTGACGAGACGGTCGTGATCCCACGTACTCATCGCCTCATCGAGCGGGAGATCCAGAAAGGTCGGATGACCCGGTCGAGTCAGCAGTCGGAAGCTCACAAACTGACCAACCACAGATAAGCGCGAGGAGGCAGCACCCAGCCGCCGTCAGAATCGTCGGCCCCATTGCCGCGAAGCACACTGCGTTGGGCTCGCCCGCGCCAGTTCGGCACGGTATTCGATTCGACATGCAGCGTTTCGTCCCCGAAGTTGGCAATCATCCACAGGGGCTCATGCTGGCGGTGTTTGCGGGAAAAACAGAACAGTCGGGTGTCTGCGAGTCGATGCACGTGGGTGCTGCCGCCACCGTGTAACTCGGGGCGGGCGCTGCGCGAACGTGCGATGTGGGCCAACGTGTGAAAGATGCGGTGTTCTGGTGTGCCGGGCATGTGGCGACGCTCGGCCGCAACCCAGTCCATGAACGGCCGGTTCAGCCAGCGGTTGTCGTCGGCATGCTCGGGGTCGTCCGCAAAATTCCGATCGTTTAGCATGGCAAGTTCATCGCCCATGTATAACAGCGGCGTGCCGCCGTAGGCGAGTACGACCGCATAGAGCAACTCAAGGCGTTGTAATGCCGCGTCGAGCCCAACGGTGTCCTTTTCGAGGAGGGCTCGCTCGACGCCGCACAGTGATGCCGCAGACCCCGAGATGCGGGCGTCACCGGTAAGCTCGTTCACCTGGAACAGTTCGCCCATCGCGAACGAACCGGCAAAGCGACCCGAGTAGAAGTCGTTCAAGAATCGTCGGTGGCCAAAGCCACTCCATCCCATAGATGAGGCATCTTCATCGGTCACCGCCCATCCAATGTCATCATGGCATCGGGCGTAGGTGGCCCAGGCTGCGTGTTCGGGGATCGGCCCGAGGCGTTCGAGCGCGTTGGTCATGAGTCCGGCCTCGCGGGTGGCGAGACTGCTCCAAAGCATCACCATCAACTGGTTGTGGTAGGCCAGGTCGGCTTCTCGACGCTCGGGATCGCCTGAACCTAGGTAGGGAACCAGGTCTTCGGGCGACACGATTGCCTCGGCTTTGAAGATCATGGCCGGCGCTGCGATCGCCACGATGGCTCGCAACGCGGTCAACAGCGTATGTACTTCGGGCTGATTTTCACAGTCGGTGCCCAACCGCTTCCAAAGAAAGGCCACCGCGTCGAGACGCAGCACATCGACACCCCGATTCGCCAAATCGAGAATGACGCCGACCATGGCCTCGAACACACGTGGATTGGTGTAGTTCAGGTCCCATTGAAACTCATGGAAGGTGGTCCAGACCCATACCCGCTGGTCTGGTTGCCAGGTGAAGTTTCCTGGCGCGAAAGCGGGGAACACCTCTCGTAGGGTGCGCTCATAGGCGTCTGGCCGTACTCGATCGGGGAAGAGAAAGTAGAAATCCTCATAGTCCGGATCCCCGGCCAGCGCGCCCTGCGCCCATCGATGTTCCTTGGCCGTATGGTTGACGACGAGGTCGATACACAGGCTCATCTGGCGTTCATGCAGCGCCGCGGCCAAGCTCTGCAGGTCGTCCATCGTGCCCAGCGCCGGGTCGACCTCGTCATAGGCAGCCACGGCATACCCACCGTCGCTCTCGCCGTCGCGAGGCTTCAACAATGGCATCAGATGCAGATAGCTAACACCGAGTTCCTGCAGGTAGTCGAGGTGGTCTTGCAGCTTGGGTAGCGATCCGGCGAAACGCTCGGTGTAACAGACATAGCCGAGTGCCTTCGAGCTTTGAAACCACTCGGGATTCGCTTCGCGCTGGTGGTCGAGATCCCACAGCAGTTCACTGCGATTGCCAACAGCGGCGATCAGTCGTTGCTGTAGGGCCGGCAGAACCGACTCGCTTTGTGTCCCGTACAAGGAACGGAGGTGCCGTTCTACATCGGGCCAACGTCGCTCCATCCGACTGCGAAAGACGCGGGCGCGCGGACCCAGATTCTGGTCGATCGCGGCGGTCTTATCCTGCGCTGTCGTCGTCCTCTTCGGCGAGCGAAGCCGGGGCGCGGCGACAGGAGCGGGGAACGAACTCTGGGTTTGGGGTGTGGGCAACGTCATGGTGTTCGCGCCGTTAGGGGGGTGACCCTAAGGCGTTACCTCGAGACAAAAGTGCGCAACGCGCGACGACGGACCGATGCGAAGCTCGACGGGACCCTGGATTGGAATCCACGTGTGCTCAGCTTCGCTCCATTCTCGGTAGGCGCGTCGATCGACGTGCACCACTGCCGTGACGCTGCTGTGAGCGTTGACGGCGACTTTGACGAAGCCGACAAGCCTCTGGAACGGTTCGTCGGCCCGCACTCCGACCCGGTTGAGACGATTGGCGTACACCTGCACGACCTCGACGCCGACTCTGTCGCTGCTGTTCTTCAACTCGACCTTTACGACATGAGCCGAGGGCGCCGAGGCCGTGAGCCATGTGAGGGGGTTGTAGCCAAGCCCGTGACCGAACGGAAAGAGGGGCTCTCGGCCGACGGTGTCGTACCAGCGGTATCCGATGAGACGTCGTTCGCCGTAGTTGGCCACACCGGCTCGACCGGGGTAGTGCTCAAAGGCAGGGGTGTCGGCCAGTTCTTTGGGGAAGGTGACGGGGAGTCGGCCGCTCGGCTCGACATCTCCGAACAGGACGTCGGCCAGTGAATCGCCCATCTCTTGACCGGGAAACCATGCCATCACGACTGCGTCGACGGCGTCGAGCCAGGGCATCGCAACGGGGGAGCCGGCGTTGATGACAACCACTGTTCGGGGGCAAACCTGAGCGACATGCTCGATGAGTTGGTTCTGGCGGCCGGGAAGATCGATAGTGCCGCGATCCCAACCCTCGCATTCCCAGTCATCGTTGGTGCCCACGACGATGATGGCCAAATCGCACTGACTGGCGGCGGCCACCGCCTCTTGCACTGGATCACCAATGACCGGAGCCTCGGCCCCAACGTTCATGCCCGACACCGATGCCGACGCCGACGGCCGCTGCAACGTAACCGCGAGCCGATAGGGCTGCCCTGCAATCAGTTCCGCGGTAGCCGACACTTCACCCTTACCGAGCCCGAAGAACGAGCCGCCGACCGACATCTTGGCGTTGTCGACAATGACGACATCGTCAAGGGAAAGCTGCGCAACGCCCATCGATGTCACCCCCAGGCGCCACGGCCCGCTCACATCAGGCGTGAACGTGGTGCATAACCGCGCACTGAAATTCGGGGTGTCGACCGTGTTGGCGACCGGGTCTCCGAACCACATAAAACGGCTGCCGTTCACCGTCGTTGAGCGTTCAGGGACGGCTTCGGGGTCCAGAGCGGCGGTGGGATCGGCGAAAAGGTCGAGGGTGATCGTGTCGCACAGGATCGGGTCGAGTTCAGGGAGCGATTTGTTGATGCCCCCGCCGACAGCATGCACAACCTCGACGCCAGCAGCCTCGAAACGTGTGGTGAGCGCCTCGAGTGGATGTGCGACGTGGGTGGTGTTGACGTGGGCGCTTCCGCCCCCGAGGTTCTGGCCGCGAGCAGCATTCGGTCCGAGCACGGCCACCCTGGTTGTGCCGCTGAGGTCGATAGGCAGCACATGGGCGTCGCTGTTCTTCAGTAGCACCATGCCCGCCGCGCCTGCCCGTCGCACCAGGGCGCGGTCTTCGGGCTCGTTGCGAGTGGTCTCAGGGCCAGGACCGCCGTCGGCAAACGCGCCGACGCGACGCAACAGGTCGAGCACGGCACGCGCGGCCCGGCGTACGTGGTTGGGGTCGATCTCGCCGCGCTCGACGGCATCGACCAGGGCCTGGCCTCGATGGCGGGTAGGCCCGGGCATTTCCAGATCGAGACCGGCCTCCAAGCCTTCCTTCATGGAGTTCAAGCCGAACCAGTCACTCATAACCAGCCCGTCGAAGCCCCATTCCCCCCGCAGCACATCGGTGATCAGTTCTTTGCTGTCGGCTGACCACGGTCCGTTGATGCGGTTGTAGGCGGTCATGATCGAGAGCACGTCGGCATCCTCGACGGCGGCCTCGAACGGCACCAGATAGAGCTCCCGGAGGGTCTTTTCGTCGATGCGGGAATCGATGGAGTTACGTTCGAACTCGGTGTCGTTACCCACAAAGTGCTTGATGCACGCGGCTACTCCTTCGGCCTGCAGGCCGGTGACGTACGCGACTGCGGTGTTGGCCGTGAGGAAGGGATCCTCGCTGAAGCACTCGAAGTTACGGCCGCCAATGGGGGTGCGGTGCAGGTTGACGGTCGGTGCCAAGAGCACCCGAGCACCCTTGGCTCGGGCCT
>JAYTVF010000261.1:0-5267 GCA_043744155.1 Acidimicrobiia bacterium
TGCGTGCACCAACCAACCGGCGCCTGCAGGCTCGCCTGCCTGCCCGCCCGGCCACCTCAGTTGCACGGCGAACCGCTAACTGAACGGCATTGGGGTTAGCCGGGGCCCAGCGGCAAAGGCATCGGGCTCCTGATGCTTGGTTCGTTGCAACGGGTACTGACTGGTTTCGGTATTGCTGCACTGATCGGGGTGCCGTTGGGATCCGCTATGGGAGCGTCGCCACGGGTCTGGAAAGCAACCAACCCGGTCATCCAGTTGTTGACCAACGCAACGTGGCCAAGGTCTTTCGGCTGAAGCCGCTGGCCTACGTGCGCCACGTGATGCTGCCGCATACGTTGCCGTCGATTGTTACCGGCCTGCGACTCTCAATGGGTGTGGCATGGATGGTCTGTGGCAGTCCGAGAGCGACACCGACATCGTGCTGATGGTGACGCACGGCATCGACGAGGCAATCCTGCTGTCGGATCGCATCGTGGTCATGTCCAACCCACCCCATCCATCAATCGTCGACATCATCGAGGTGGACATACCGCGGCCTCGTAACCGGGTGAATGTGCTGGATTCCCCCCGCTTTCGCGAGATCCAGGAGCGATTGCTGTACCTGCTGACCCTTGAGGGCGAAAAGGCCGCCTAGCCGCTGCGCTCAATCGGCCCGTGCAACTCGGGTCGGTTTCCCGTGCAACTCAGTCTCAACCGGCACGTTTTGCACGTTGCTTTGCCTGAGTTGCAAGGGATCTCAGCCCAAGTTGCACGCGGTCAGCCGCTGCGAATAGCGGTCGAACGCCCAAGACGAGCCCAGGAGAGCGTCGCTCGATCAATGTGGGTGCGGTTGTGATGTCCACTGCGCAGGATCAGGCATGTGTCGACCCCAGGGAAAGCCAGATCCCAACGCGGTTGCCCCTCGATTCACGCGCCGGGGCCCCATGGTGGTTGGGCGAGTTCGATCGGGCAACGCCGGCATGGCCTTTGAGATCTTCGTAGTTACCGCGATGTAGCGTATCTCGCCTTATTGAGAGCGATCACCTGGCTTAGGCCATCGATAAATGTCGCCGTGGTCGTTGTTGCTTGGATGTCGAGGCGATTGAATTGGAAGGGCCCCCCGCTCGACAAAGGCTTCACGTCGTCGTTCATCACTGCCACGAACCGAGAAGTCACCAGGTTGTGAATCGCAGCCACCACGGCCTGGTCTCCGGCAGTGGCGCCTGAATCCGAGAACGGGAAGGCGAACAGCTTTCCTGATCCGTAGCCTCGTGTCCGCAGGTCAGCAATGGCTTGGTCGAGGTCAGAGGCCACTCGCGTACGGAATTCTGACACGGTCTCCAAACGGCGTTGATCCGCGAGCCACATCCGATGACTCACGAAGGATTCTTTTGTTCCCGCGACGTCAGTGGCCACTTTCCTGTGACCTGCGGAGGTGTGGTTCTCGATATCCCAGCGTCCGTTGCGGTGCAGGGCGTCGATTTCATCCCATGTCATGTAATAGGGGGCGTTGGTGCCGACGAAACTGTTGACCACGAAAGAGACGGCGTGAAACTTGTAGAGGGCGAGGGCACCGTCGGCATAGCGCCAAACACCACGAGTGCCGTCGTCGAAGGTGAGCAGTACCGATCGGGGCGGTACAGCCTTTCCGGCCACGAAGCCTGCGAATTCGTTGGCAGTAAGGGTGTGGGCGCCCGCTGCGCTCAGCGCGGCCATCTGTTCGGTGAATTGCTGGGGACGAACTGCGTAGGGGCTGGTCGAGTCAGTAGCAATGTCGTGATAGGCCAAGATGAGGGGGTGTCCATCGCCGCTGTCCCACAGCTTGACGAGGGTGGCCAGCGCGTTCGTGATCGACGGTGAGAGGCCGACCGATCCCACGTTGGATGGAGCCAGCGGCTGCCTCGGTGGACTCGTCGGCGCACGCGAAGCCACCGATGAGCCGTTGTCGAGTCGTGGCAATGGCCGGGATCCGGTCGGTTTGGACAGGTTGGCGAGCGGACGCACCACAACGGCGGCGACGGCGAGCAATCCGACTATGTACAACGCGAACCGAAGAGGGTGACGACGGGGCTGTTCGGGGGGCGCCGGAGCGATCGGCTTAGATTGGTGGGCCGCAATGTGCTCACGGCGACCCAACGCGGAGTCGAGCCAAGCGCTGGCCGCTTGGGCCGCATCGCTAGATACGTCGGGCGACCGTTGAACGGGGGTTGATGCCACAAAGAGAACTCTTCCTGACCAACGGAAGGTCGCGACAGCCCCAGCTATCAAGGAATACTCAGGATTCCTTTAGGTATTCGTCAGCCAGGGGGAGACCCTGCGCTCGGGCGGCTGAGTTCAAGAACCGCTCGAAGACCTTCGACCATGGTGAGCGGCGTGGTTTTCGCTGTCATTCCAAGTCGGTTGAACTGGAACGGGCCGTTGAGCGGGCGGGGTCGAGCATCGTCGTTGAAGACGGCCACGAAGCGCTGATTTGCCAACGTGATCAACAGATTCGCGATTCCCGGGTCATTGCCGGAGGCCCCGTAGTCAGAGAAGGGGAAGGCAAACAGCCCGCCGCGCCCCAGACCACGCGACTTCAACTCGACAATGCTGCGATCGAGGTCGGCGCTCACCCGCACCTGGTATTCCAACGGTGTCTCCATGCGGTTCTCCGACGGCAACCAGGCCAGATGGGACAGGAACGAACCCTGATCTCCGGCGGCGTTGATGGCAATGTTCATGTGGGCACTGTCGGTGTGGTTCTCGAAATCCCACCGGCCGTTCTGATCGAGCCGCGAAATCTCGTCCCACGTCATGTAATACGGCTTGCGGGTGCCAACGAAACTGGTGACGATCGCCGAGATGGCGTGGAACTTGTGTTGCGCCAAGATGGTATCGGCGTAGCGCCACACGCCTCGCGTGCCGTCATCGAGGGTGATCAGCACCGACCGTGGCGGCAACACCTTGCCTCGCACATAGTCGGCGAATTCGGTGGCCGTCAGGGTGTGGGCACCGGCTGCGTCCAGTGTCGCCATCTGCTCGGCGAATTGTGCCGGGGTCACTGCGTAGTTGCTGGTCGAGCCGACGGCGATGTCGTGGTAGGTCAGGATCAGCGGGATCGAGGGGTTGGCGCCCCACGCCGTCTTGAGTCCGTCGGCGGCCGCGAGGACGTCGGCTGGCAGCACTGGTACGTCAGTGACGATTTGAGCGATTGTGGTGACCGGAGTCGACGGTACGGTGATCGTCGGGGATGTCTTTGCGGCAGTCGTCGATGCCGTGGTTGCCGATGTCACAGCGGCTGATGCCGTGGTTGCCGACCCCGAGCCGCCAGCGGAGGCGCCTGCGACCGACCCCGATCCGCCAGCGGAGCCGCCTGCGGCCGACGCCGCCGACGTGTTCGTCGCTGCGGACAAAACTGCGGACGAAACTGCGGCTGAGTTGGACACGGGCGCGGTCGGAGAAGTCGAAACGGTCGGTCCGGCGGTGGGGGCGGGATCATCCGCCGTCAACGGATCGCCAATGACCCCGGCGTTCGTTCCTGCGATGACGGGTGGTTTGCCGCCCGTGTTCTGGCCGCGGGCGGTGGAAATGCCAGGCGTGTGATCTCGATACGCCAGCACGATCGGTGTGGCGATAACTGCGGCCAGCAGCACGACGGGTACCGCAAGGCGTGTGGTGCGAAGACGCCTGCGATGCCGTCGCCGATGCTCGTCGGCGACCCGGGGCGTGGTGGCGCGCACCTTGGCGCTCTGACCAGTAGCGCCCCGAGCCGACCCGAGCCAGGAACGGATCTCTTGGAGATCGGGCTCGCTTGCCGGTGGCGCGTCCGATGGCCTGGCTTGGGGGTGAGGATGTGACACGGGAAAACTCTTCCCGACGAAGTTCGCCGCGCGGTGTGGGTGCCTTAAAGATTGACTCAACAATTGCAGGAACGGTGTGAATCAGGGCCGATACGCTGCGGCCGTGAACGATGAGGACGCGATGCGGCTGGCGCTCGATGAGGCGGCCGCCGCGGTCGGGCACGACGATGTCCCGGTCGGGGCGGTGGTGCTGCGAGATGGCGCGGTGATCGCTCGGCGTCACAACGAGCGTCAGCTCACCGGGGATCCGACGGCCCATGCCGAGATCCTGGCGCTACGCGATGCCTCTCGCGTGGTCGGTCATTGGAGGCTTACAGACTGCACCCTGGTGGTCACGCTCGAGCCCTGTTTCATGTGCGCAGGCGCGCTGGTCAACGCCAGAATTGGCCGATTGGTGTTCGGAGCCACCGACCCCAAGGCCGGTGCGACGGGTTCTCTGGCCAACGTCTTGGCCGACCGTCGGCTCAATCACCAGCCCGTGATCGACGCTGGTGTGCTGGCCGAATTGTGCTCGCACATCCTGAGAACCTTCTTCGCCTCCAAACGCACCTGACTGCTCGCCCGGTGGCCTGCTAAGTTGTCGGACGGATGGGTGCCAGAGCGGCCGAATGGGACGGTCTCGAACACCGTTGTACTGAAAGGTACCGTGGGTTCAAATCCCACCTCATCCGCCAGGCAAGGCCCACGACACTCGAGGTCGTGGGCCTTTCTCGTTCCCGACCTTTGACCGAAACGGCCTGCAAAGATCTGGCTACCGGCCGCAGATGAGCGAAGCGACGTCGGCGCGGGCTGACCGGTCGAGACGGTAGAGGCCGCGCGCCGCGGTGGTGACGGTCATGGTGCCGGGCTTTTGCACGCCTCGGATGGCCATGCAGAAATGCTCGGATTCGATCATCACGAACACGCCGACCGGATCGAGTTCAACTTCGAGTGCGGTGGCGATCTGGCTGGTGAGCTGTTCCTGTACCTGCAGCCGCTTGGCGTAACCGTCGACCAGGCAGATCGATCTCGGTCGGTGGAGCAGTGGCGGCAACATTCGTCACGAGCAAAGAACGATACGGCAAATTCACCGGAATCCTCCCGAACTTTTGGATGGCAAGCATGGGAACGACCCAATCCGCGATGACCGGCGCGAACGAATACCGATACGCTTGGGCACTTCTCACGATCCAGGAGCAGAGCATGGTGGGCACCAGAAAGCGACTGCGGTTCAAATCCCTGGGTGGGCTGGTCATTGTGGCTTCCCTCACGGTGGTGGCGTGCGGCGGATCCGACTATCGATACATCTCCAACGCCAAGGAAAACCTCTTTTTCAAGGTTCCAAAAGGTTGGAAGCAGAACAAACTCTCCGAGACCGATGCACAAGGTCGAGCCGTCGAGTTGCCGTCTGGATTTGATCGCATCTGGCACTACGCGTTCAACGCTGACTCGAAACCTGACCCGGCTGTC
>JAYTVF010000262.1:0-1655 GCA_043744155.1 Acidimicrobiia bacterium
CTCGTCGCCGGCGTCACCGGCCAATGCCAAAAACTGCTCGTTCCCGGTGGCCCGAAAGGCTTCGAGAAGAAACAGGGCGATTCCTCCTGAGCCGTGATAGAGCGTGTGCCCGCCGTTCGCCTCCTCCCCGAACGCCCGAAGCCACGTAACGCCGCCTGCGGACTGATGCTGTTGGCCCGCGAGAAAATTCGTGACCTCGATCGCCGCAGACAAATATTCAGCTGCGAGTGCGGCGTCGGTTGAGGAGGAAAGCATCGCCGCAGCGTACCGAGATACGTCCCGCCCTACCCACCTCAGTCAGTCCTGTACCCACCTCAGCAAGTTGGCGCCACACCTCACCCGGTTTTTTCGCTACTGGCGCGACATTCCACGAAGGTGGGGCACGCTGGGCCCGAGGCGGGACAGCCGGAGACGCGCTGGTCCCGAGTCAGACTTCACACCGTAGCGACGCCACCACCACGACAGCGTCGCGACGCACCACGCAGGTTGTTCGTTGGCGTGTCGGGCCGTCGGCGAGCACTGCGTCAAAACGCGTCGCATGTTCGACGAGCGGCGAGAACGGAAACGAATCGCCAATGGTGGTCAGCGTGACAACGCCATCGAGGACGACGAACCCAAGCGCATCACCAAGATCGACCGGTGATCCGGCCACCAGCGAGATCAATTCGAGCGACGGCGCCCCGATGTTGGCGTCTCGACGCACCATGAGATTGAGGTCTCGCACCGGGCCATCGAGAAGCGAACATTGCGTGTCCGAGGCACCGTCAAACCGGAAGATATCGTGGTGACGGATCGCATGGTCGTGACGATCGATTCGCAAAATCATTCCGGCTCCGGAAGCAACGATGAGGGCTCGGTCAACCCCGGGCAATTTGGAGAAGGGCCCGTCGGTTGACACCTCGGCCAAGCTCAGCCGCCAGTCCCACGCATCGGGAGATGGAACGACGGCGATCTCCAGCGTGATGCCCGTTCCATTCAGCCACCGGTTCGTCCGATGATTGCGTTCTCGTTGCAGCCTCATCGATGACATCTTGGACGCAATTGCCAAGGCGGCGGTGAATGCCCGACACGCGCCGTCGAACGGATCAGAATGGCGCCATGGCACAGCGTGTGGGGTTCATCGGTCTTGGACATCTGGGCGGTCATCTAGCCGCAAGTCTGCTGCGGGCCGGGCACCGTCTCACGGTGACGGACCTGAGCCCCGAGGCGGCCAGCAACCTCGTGGACGCCGGAGCTCGGTGGGGTTCCACGGCGGCCGATGTGGCCGAACAATCGGAGGTGGTCTTCACCTGCCTACCCTCCCCAACGGTCGTGAACAGCGTCGTCACGGGGCCACAGGGAATTCTCGCCGGGTTCGCCCGCACCATCGCAGCACGTAATGTCGCGCCCACGTGGATTGATATGTCCACGAACGATCGTGCGGAAACAGTCCGCCTTAGCGAGCTCGCCCAAAAGGCGGGCGTGTCCATGCTCGAAGCCCCGGTCACCGGGGGCGTGCATCGCGCCGCAGCCGGTCAGATCACCGTTCTGGTCGGCGGAGAGGAGGACCAGTTCGAGCAGCACAAAAGTCTTCTGGCCGCCGTCGGAAACCCCGTTCTGTACATGGGACCACTCGGCAGTGCGGCGATCATCAAGGTCATTACCAACATGCTGGC
>JAYTVF010000263.1:0-5248 GCA_043744155.1 Acidimicrobiia bacterium
GTTGTGTGCTTTTGGCGGGCCGGTTGTGTGCGAACGCCGGTCGGCTCGTCCCACCACATCACCCATCTCACGCGCCTAACTGAACGGCATTGGGTGTAGCCGCAGTGTAGCCGTCCGAAACTTTTTGTATTTCCGACCACCCAACGCGCCTCTAGACGTTCGTGGCGGGAGTGGGTGCAGTCGGGCGAGAGGTACATGAGCACGGACCGGCACCGGCCGTCGTACCCTTCTTCGCCCTTATCCCGCTGCGTCCGACCGTGGTCTTATGGCCGCTGTACCAGCGGGCGGTGTTCCTGTTCGTGCGCCTGTTTCCTCGACGATTTTTTAGCAAGGTGCAACGACTGGGCACCGTGCACGCCATGCGTTGGATGCTCGTGCCAGCGTTCGCTCCACATTCGCGTGCTGGCCGAGCCGTTGATCGACACCAGCACCTGCTCTTCGAGTCGAACTACTCCGGTGACGGTGTGGCCTACATCGAGTCGTTCTGTATCACCTTGAAACCGGGTATGGCCCGCGTTTTCAAATCGACCCTTGGGTATCCAGGGGTCGAAGATCCCAAGGCGTTCACGAACTTTGCCCTGTCATTCAATCGTGATCCCGAGGTGTACTACGCCGCGAACCCTGGTGCTGATCCGGTACAGGTGCAACAAGCACTGCTGTGCTATCGGCGAGGAGCACAGCCCGCCGACATGGTGCACGCTGCATACCCTGAACCCGAGTTTGTACCGGGGGCCGCGATTGCAGTGCGATGGCGATCGCAGGCGCTGTCGCCTCGCTGGACAGCTGTCATCGTGCCGGTACGCGCCGATCGGGTGGCGGAGCTCCGCGAACATCTGCAGAACAACGCTGGCGCATCGGCGTGCGGCTACCCCTTTCACAACCTGAGCCGGGTGCACTTCGCCCGGCTCACGATGATCGATGATCCGAGCGCCACCTACCTGGTCTTTACGGCCACTTTCGACGCGGTGCGACGGTATCGAACGGGCACCGGACCGATTCCCCGACGGTTTGGTCGGGTTCGGCCCGCTGAGGTCGCCCTCGGCGAGATCATTGGGGAGAACTTCGCGGCCCTCGACACCATTTTCCAGTATTGCGAGGGATATACCTCGGCCGAGCTTCCCGATGCTCGCGGTCTGCATCGGTCGATGCTCGGCTACATGCTCGCCCACCAACGCGACGGCGCGTCAGGGCGAGTTCTGCCCTACTGCGCCTACCCCGAGGCCACCGTCAGTGAGATCCGACGAGCATTGGCCTGGATGACACCAACAGTCGCCAGCGATGAGGTCGCGACATGACCCGGCTTGAATTACGCGATATTCAGGGCAATGTGGTGTCGGCCTATCGCACCACGCACGCCCGCTATCTCTTCTTCTCGTTCGAACGGAAACGATCGGGCCTACGCGACTGGCTGCGGTGGCTCGCACCTACCTTCGCGTCGGCCACTGTGAGGTGCCCGGAGGTCACCGTCAATGTGGCTTTTAGTGCCCGCGGCCTTGCCAACGTGGGACTGCCGGCCGAGGCGCTGCAGTTGCTCCCGGTCGGCTTCCGAGCCGGGATGCAGGCGCGCAGCAGCATCCTCGGCGATCTTGGCGCCTCAGCGCCCAGGTCGTGGGAGAACTGGTGCCATCACGACAACGTCGACGCACTCGTGACAATTTCGGGGTGGTCGGACGCGTCTTGCCTGCATAAGGAACAAACGCTCTGTACCCATGCGCACACACCGCTACTGATCCATTCCCAGCCGGCCACATCACTCACCAGAGATCGCACCGGGCTTAGGCCTGCGGTGGACCGACTTGATGACGCCGCGGTCGGCCCGCCATTTGAACACGAGCGATACGAGCCATTTGGCTTTCGGGACGGCATGTCCAATCCCGTGCTGGAAGGATCGGATCGGCGGATTCGGGCAGGTCACGGCACGTTGCGTCGCGTCGACGGCGCCTTGACCTGGCAGTACGTGAAGGCCGGAGAATTCATCCTGGGCTGCGAGGATGAAACCCGACAACGAGACCTGCCCGCTCCGCTCGCCCGGTACTTCAGGAACGGTTCGTATGTGGTGTGGCGCAAACTTCGCCAGGACGTCGACGGCTTTCGCCGCACCTTTGGCCCGTCCGACGGCTCGATTGCGGCTGCTGTCGTCGGGCGCACTCATGACGGCCATAGCTTGGCACGCCAGGCTCCGGGTGCCCGCCAGAACGACTTCACCTACGGCGACGGATCGACGATGCGCGCTACGGCGGCCACGAGAGCGGTGACCGGCGAGACGCAAGCCAACGCGACGGCCTCTGGCGAGATGACGGCGGACGGCATGAGAAGCTCACGCCACAACCCGCATCCACCCGGCTGCCCGGCTTCTGGCGAGATGACGACGGACGGCTGCCCGGCCTCTGGCTCGATGACGGCGGACGGCTGCCCGGCGTCGGCCCATATCCGTCGGGCCAACCCTCGCGATGGCCTCGATTTTGCCGATACGGTGGTGGGCCGACATCGGCTTATTCGCCGTGGAATGCCCTATCGTCAAGATGGCGAGCAGGGCCTCATCTTCGTGTGTTTCAACGCCGACATCGAGCGACAGTTCGAGTTCGTGCAGCAACGATGGATCAACCACGATCCGTCCCGACCCCTCGAGCGATCCCCCGACCCGATAGCCACACCCAACCAAGGTGGCGACGTCTCGACCTTTGTCACGACTCGAGCCGGAGAATACTTCTTCCAGCCCGGTCGCCTCGGCTTGCACGCCATTACCGACCGCGCCGGGGAGGGATAGTCGTGCGAATCCCGGTGCTGATCATCGCCGTGCCATCGCTCGTCGCGGTGACTCTGCGTATCCTGCGACTGCTTCTGCCACCCGTGCGCTTCGGTTTCGTCGAGACCGGCCGGGCGATTCGCATTGCGATTGTCGGCCTTTTTCGCATCCCGGTTCGACTCGAACGAGGGCGACGATGGCTACTCAGACGACTCGGCCATCTGCTGGCCTTCATATGGGCGTCGGCGGCTCTGTCGACTCGGTGGGCTCGCTGTCGGCGGGTGGCGCGTCCGATAACGCACCTGTTCGGTGCGATTTCGCACCTGCTGTTTCAGCCGTACCGTTGGCTCGCAGCGCGGTTCGGCACGCGCCTCCCGGTGCAGCGCGTGGTCGGTGGCACTGCTCAGGTGTTGGCTGCGCTGGGCGAGAACCCGCCCATTTCACCCGACATGGCTGCCTTACCCTTACGCACCTCCTATGGTGAAGCACTTGACGCTCTTGGTTTGAGCTTCGTCGTGAGCGAGAACCGAATCGACCTGGTGCGCCAGGGGCGAAAAGAACTGATGAGTGTGCTGCAACACCTCGAACCCGCCTTCGAACGCGCCATAGCCGCCGCGAACCGGGAGTCGACCGTTCTGGTGTCGGCGGGCGAAGGTTGCATCGACGCGGTGCAAGGTCTGATCATCCCGGCCTGCGAAAAGGCCATGAGTGCCTTGCTCGGGCTCGACGGCGACATACGCGGGGCAGGCCGCTTCGCCCTAGCTCAGATGCTGCTGCACCGCACCTTTCTCAACCCGGTCTCCCGGCGAGCAACATCGGATTGGGTGGCCGAACGCTTGGCTCGTGATGCCAACAAGGTCTTCTTGGCGCAGATCGAGCCGGAGATGCTGCGGCCCTTCGCCGTCGATCAGGCGATCGGCCCGGATGACTCGGCTGCACGATCGACCCTGGTCATGCTGGCGACGTCCGTCGGCCCCCATGTGGCGTGGGCCGCCGCCACAACACTGGATGAAATACTGCGCCATCCCGACGACATCGCGGCACTGCGTGGCAACGAACCCAAACCCGACCAGCACACGTGGGGGTCGGGGCGTCCCCGAGTGATCGACGGCGCCAGCCCCGACGAACGGCTGGCCGACTTGCTCGCTGACGGCCGCGTGCGACTCATTCTCGAGGCGATGCGTCATCAGCCGGTGACGCAAGGACTGATACGAGACTGCCCCCATGCCGCCCACATGCTCTACGGCGACGGTCAGGACCGACTTCTCCATGAGGGCGTCACCTTCATCTATTCCCGCACAGCCGAGTTCGATGGCAAGCTGCGAGGCCCGGGCCACGCCCATCCACTGCGTTTTGATCCACGACGATTCGCGCCCGCAACAACCGGGGACGCTGCGGTACCGATGATGAGTTTCGGGGCCGGGCTTCACCGGTGCCTCGGGCGAGATCTTGCGCTTCGCATGATGGTGGCCATTTTCGATCCGCTGTTCATTCACACCAACGTGCGCAGACACCCGGGCGCCGCCGGAGCCATGCGGCATCGGGTGCCGAACTATTCTCCATTGGTCGGGTCGGGCAGTTGGCCGTTCCCGACCAGCATGGTCGTCACCTACGACAGTGGCGTGCCCGCCTGATCGACCACGGTGCCACATCGTTGTTCGAGCCACGAAACATCGCCACGTCGGGCCGCGTCTTTCCCTCGACCGAGCACGCGACGGGCGTCGGCGGATACTTGCCCGTCCCGCCAGGTGATGGCAGTCGCCCACCACCAGTACGTGCGGGCCAGCTGCGGGATCAGTCCAAGGCGCTCCTCAAGCGCGGCGGCGTTTGCGAACATATCGATGGCCGCATCGAAATCGTTCTTGCCGGCCAATGCCAGCGCGATATAGCGATCGGCGGCGCCAAGGCAACCCTCACCCCAGGGAGAAAGCACCAAACTGCCACCGTGGTGTCGCATATCGGCCTCGTACCCCTCGACGGGAATACGTAGGTGCGCCGCCGTTTCGATCAGTAACGCCAGGGTCATTGCGTCGGTGCCGTCGGTAGGGTGCTGCTCGAAAGATCGCTGAGTGAAGGCGTCGAAGGCGCGCTTCATCGCGTCGTCGTCTCCGCACTCGGCGTCGATCGCCGTCGTGACGACACGGAACACATCCGCGCCGGGAGCATGCGTCAGTGCCATCGCTGCCAGATGCCGCGCCAGCATGAACTCGCCACGTTCTCGGGCGAAAAGGAGTCGTTGGCCGACGTAGCTCACCGTGAACGCAAGCTGCTCGTGCCCTTTTCGGCCGTTGCGTTCGACATGGGCTTCGGCATCCTGCCAGCGCCCCTCAAGTTGCGCGATCGTCGCTCGCCACCGATGCACATCGCACTCATAGATCCACGAGCCGAGCTCATCGGCAACCCCCGATAGGCGCTCAATGCTCTGTGCACACGCGGTCATCTGCCCGAGCGCCAACGATGCCAACACACGTAACCGAAGGCCATTGGCCAGCGCTTCGCGGT
>JAYTVF010000264.1:0-19725 GCA_043744155.1 Acidimicrobiia bacterium
GCAAAACGGCCCCGGTCGTGACGCCGGGCCAGGATATCGCACACCTCGTCCAGGTCGAATGGGATCTCCGGCACGAGAATGACCGTCGCACCGCCCGCAATACCGGCGTAGGTGGCGATCCAGCCGGCGTGGCGTCCCATCACCTCGACAACGAGCACGCGGTCATGTGACTCTGCTGTGGTGTGCAACCGATCGATAGCATCGGTGGCGATTTGAACAGCGGTATGAAAGCCGAATGTCGTCTCGGTACCCACCACATCGTTGTCGATTGTCTTGGGCACGCCTACGATTGGCAGTCCGTGCTCGGCGACGAGCCGTGATGCCACGCTCAAGGAGCCATTGCCGCCGATCACGATCAGGGCGTCGAGCCGATGCTCGGCGAAGGAGGCCTTTACCTGATCGACGCCATCGGGCGTGTCGAAGGGACCGCCGCGCTTGGTGCCAAGCAGTGTGCCACCTCTGGGCAGCATGCCGCGCAGCCCTCGCACATTCAACGGCATCGTTTTGTTGTGGCTAACGCCGTCCCACGCATCGACGAAGCCAATGATTTCGTCGCCGAAGACCATCTCGCCCTTTCGGACAATCCCTCGGATGACAGCGTTCAATCCGGGGCAATCTCCCCCACCGGTCAGGACTCCGACACGCACGTTAGACGACTCTAGATGGCGCTGAGCCCAATGGACCTAACGATCGAGGACCCTCAGGTGTGCTAGGAACCATGTATGGCTTGGGATTCGAAACGACCGGTACCGTGGAAACAACTGCTACGGCTGGTGGGCATGTTTGTCGTGCTGATCAATGTGTTTCTGTATTTCACGAGCAAGGGCAAGTACACCGTCAACGTCTTTTTGACCACGATTCTCGCTGGGGTGATGTACCTGCTGTTTACCGTCGTGCTGGCCAAGTTCGGGATGGATCCGGTCACCCAGCGCCAGAAGCGTGCCGAAACCGCCGCCCTACGACGCGCCGCCAAGCAAGCTTCAGCGCCGGACAAAGCAAACAAGTCCGGCCGAAACGCAAAGGCCTTGGCTGATACTCGACCAAAGCCCGCACCAACTTCTCGCACGAATGCCGGGAATCGCCAACCCCGGAAGCGGTAGTTCGCATGTCAGTCGTCATCGCCATCGACGCCGGGACAACCGGCATCCGCTCCATGGCCGTCGATCAACACGGCGCGATAGCGCACAGCTGCTATCAAGAGTTCACGCAGTACTACCCGCAACCTGGTTGGGTCGAGCACGACGCAACCGAAATCTGGGAGGCGGTCAAGCACACCCTGAACACGGTTTTGGCCCTGGTCTCCAACGATGTCGTCGCTATTGGCATCACAAACCAACGCGAGACGGTAGTGGCGTGGGATCGCCGTACGGGTCTGCCTCTGCACCGAGCCATCGTCTGGCAGGACCGCCGTACTGCGACCGTTTGCGAGGACTTGCGCGACAGGGGCCACCTCCAACAGATACGACGACAAACCGGCCTTGTACTTGATCCGTACTTTTCCGGCACGAAGTTCGGTTGGCTTTTTCGCGAAGGTCAGCTCAGCGACGGACCCGACACCCTCATCGGCACAATCGATAGCTGGCTCCTGTGGAATCTCACCGGCGGGGCTGTCCATGCAACCGATCCATCCAACGCCAGCCGAACGATGCTGTTCGACATCAACGCGTACCGGTGGGATAGCGATCTGTGCAATCTCTTAGGTGTGCCCCTCCATGCCCTGCCCCAGGTCATGCCCAGCTCCGGTCGCTTCGGTGAAACCTCAGCCAGTTGCGGTATTCGGGCCGGCATCCCCATCTCCGGTATCGCTGGCGACCAACAGGCGGCGTTGTTCGGGCAGGCATGCTTCGAGCCGGGAATGACTAAAAACACCTACGGAACCGGCAGCTTCATGCTGATGAACGTGGGGGCCGACTGCCCAGAACCCGCCGAGGGAATGCTCACCACCGTGGCCTGGAAGTTGGGCGACGGCCCCGTCATCTACGCCCTCGAAGGGGCCGTCTTCGTCACAGGCGCCACGGTACAATGGCTCCGGGATGGGCTTGGTCTCATCAAGTCCGCCGCCGAAATCGGCCCATTGGCCGAATCGGTTCCCGACACGGCCGACGTCTTCTTGGTGCCAGCGTTCACGGGGCTCGGGAGCCCGTGGTGGGATCCGTACGCTCGTGGCACCATCGTCGGCCTCACGAGAGGCACCACCCGCGCCCATCTGGCGCGCGCTGCCGTCGAAGCAATGGCATACCAAACCCGCGATGCGCTCGAAGCGATGATGACCGCATCCGGACGACCCGTGACATCCTTGCGCGTCGATGGTGGCGCAAGCGTGATGCCTCTCCTGCTGCAGTTTCAAGCGGATCTTTTGAACGTTACGGTCAGCCGCCCCCGGCAAACCGAGACCACGGCGCTTGGGGCCGCGTTCCTGGCGGGCCTGGCCGAGGGCTTCTGGCCTTGTCTTGATGCGATCGCCCGCACGTGGACACTCGACGTCGAGGTGAAACCCGGCCCCGGCCGCACCAAGGCTGATCACTTGCACCGGCGTTGGCTTCAAGCGGTGGCACACTCACGCGGCTGGGCCCAAACTGACTGAGTCGCGCTCGCGTCTGGCCAACGAGTCGGCGATGGCTGATAGACAATCAACCTCGCTGCGTTCGCGCCAGCGGAACGGGTAGTCCTCACGACCGATGACTACCGCCGCCTCGTTTCCGGGCAGTCGCGCCCAGACAACTCCGGTCGGCGGGTTATGGCCCTCTCCCAGATGCCGGGCTCCCTCGATGAAGCCGGCCAGCCAGAGCGCCGAGGGTGATTCACCACGCTGGTAGAGTATTTCGGCCGGATCAAGGGCAATTATCGCAGCCCAGTCGGCTCGTAGTTCGCTAGACAGTCGATCAAGCAACACCTCGAAGACTTGCGCGCCGAGGGCCGCAAGTGCCGAAGCAATGTCCAGGGCGTTTAGTTCTCGATCGCTGCGAGCCGAATCGACCGCTCGAATGCCCTCGACCCGCACATCGTCGACCTCTTCGATCTGTCTACGCAACCGATCGATCAGATCTGGGTTCGGTAGCGAGACGACAAGGTCATCAACGGCAATTCCCGCGCCACGCTCCATGATCTCGATGCCGACCACGTCACCACCGACGGATCCGATCCGACTCGCCACCTGGCCGAGCGCTCCCGGTCGGTCCGGCAACCAAACACGTACGACGTAGTACCAAACGGATTCCACCGCCATAGCCTAGACATGGCGGTGCGGCACCATCTGACCATTTACGGGGAGCCGATCGGCTCTTTTCGACGGGCGGCTTGGGCGCCAACGAGGGCGGCACCGATTGCGCCGGCACGCGGACCAAGCGTTGCGACCTCTAGTTGCAGCGGCGGTCGTACGTGATTGGCATATCGCATCTCTGTGATGAACCGCCGGGTCTGTTCCAAAAACAGATCCGCCTGCGCGATCATGCCGCCGCCAAGAACCACAGCCTGGGGGTCGATCAGATTCGAGAGGTTTACAATCCCAAGAGCGAGCCAGCGCGAGAAGTCCTTGTAGATCGCCAAAGCACCCTGGTCGCCAGACCGAGCCGCCGCGTCAACCATGGCCCCGGTGACCTTCGACGGATCACCCTTGGCCTGGGCCAACAGTTCCGGCGCATCACCACGCTCGACGTGGCGCGACGTCAAGTAGTGAAAGCCTGCGCCCGACGCGTAGCGCTCCCAACAACCTCGCTGACCGCACACGCACACGGGGCCGGACGGGTCGACGATCATGTGACCCGGTTCCCCCGAAAATCCGTTCGAGCCTTGGTGGATTTCACCGTTCACGATGAATGAGCCACCGATGCCCGTGCCAAGCGTGACAACGGCTACCTCCCGCAATCCCTTGGCCACGCCGTAACGAACCTCGGCCAGGGCTGCACAGGCGGCATCGTTTACCACCGGCACGGGGTGGCCGAGCACCGCCTCGAGGCGGGCAGCTAGGGGTAGTCGGGTAATGTTGCCGACGTTTGGCGCATAGACAAGCTCGCCCGCCCGGTTCACCAACCCAGCGGCACCGATCCCGATTGTGGCGAACGGCCGCAACTCATCGGCCAGAGCCACGATGGCCTCGACCAGTTCGTCGGACGCGTACGGCGTTGGTTCTCGCGCTTCGGCGACAACGTTTCCTGCGTCGTCAATAACTACCCCGAGGAGTTTGGTACCACCAAACTCAATCCCGGCTGCCAGCACGGTGTTCAGGCCTCGGCCCTAGCCTTGAGTTCCTCAAGCGTCGACAAGATACGCACCTCGGCCCGACGCTTCACAAATCCCGGGATCGGGACGACCAGTTCGATCGACAAGTTGTACGCAACCTCACAGGTATTCGGGCCCGTGACGCTGAACACGTACATGCCATCGACCGCACGCATGATGTCGCCCTTGAAAAGGTGCCAGCTCAGACGACCGGGGGCATCATTGTGGTCGTACGACAACGTGTAGTGCGTACTTCTCCCCAATGCACTCGCCCGGAACTCGACCTCAGTCGCACGACCCTCGTCGTCTCTCGCTCGGATCGTGGTTTCCTTCACGTCCTGTGCCCACTGCGGGTACTGCTCGAAGTCGGCAGCCACCAGATAACAGTGCTCGGCACTGGCGTTGATGATGATGGATTTGGTCGCTACGTCGGCCATGGCTCTCATTCTGTCCTATCAGCACGCGGCCCGCGCGGTCCTTGCACGGTTCTTGCCCCGAACGACCCGTAACGAGCACCCCAAAGCCCCGCCAGACCCAGGCCATACATCGGCACTAGTACGCCAAACGCCAATGGGGTGAACGGGTGAATACGAAAGGTTGCGAGCGCACTCACCAGGCCCACCGAGGTCTGCACCGCGAGCAGGAGGTTGAACGGGCGTCTGACGCTGCCAGGGGCCACGCTGCCGGCAAGAAAGAAGAGGCCACCCATGCCGACTTCGTCTCGGCGGCTTCGCTGTACGGCCAGCCAGATGGCCCAGAGGAAAATCGAACACCCGACGGTGAACAGCAGCAGGGCGATAGCAGCGGCCAGATTCCGCAGAAACCCGGCACGAGCAACTCCACCGAGGGCGGTCAAGACGAACGCTCCCGTCCCGAACGCATCGATTCGAAGGATGCGTGAACCCGACATGACCATCATGTTCGCAAACGAGCCAATGCTTCGGCCAAACGGTTCGACAAAATGTCATAGGTGAACTCAGCCTCGACCCGTTGGCGCGCCCCAGCCCCGAGACGAGCCCGTAGCCCCTCCTCAGCCAGCAGACGATCCAGGAGTGCCGCCACGGCGGCTACGTCAGAGGGCCGATCTGCAACCAGCCCTGTCTCACCGTTCACAACTGCTTCGGCGGCTCCGCCCGAGCGACCGGCGAGCTGCGGAACCCCCGATGCTGCGGCCTCAAGGAAAACGATGCCGAAGCCCTCCTGTTCGAGGCCAGCCCAACGGTTTCGGCACAGCATGGCAAAGACGTCGGCCGCACCATGGATTGGAGCGAGATCTTCCTCGGGAACCCGGCCGAGGAAGACCGCCGGGGCGTGCGATTGTTGCGCTACCCGTTCGAGCCGCGACCGGTCGCGACCCGAACCGCCGATCGCTACGACCAATTGGGGATATCTCGCCGCAAGGAGTGCTCCCGCTTGCAGAAGCACATCAAAACCCTTGCGCGGAACCAGCCGACTCTGACCGAGCACCATCAGCGCATCGGGGGGGATGCCATACTTTGCCCGTGTTTCGTGCCGCTCGACCAGCGACCGAGGTCGGAAACGTTGCACATCAACACCAGGTGGCACAGCCACCAGCGGCAAGTCGATGCCGGCTGCATGCACGCCTTCCGCGGCAGGATAGCCCCCGGCGGCTATGACGATCTGTGCCCCGCGCAGCACTTTGGACAGCAATTGGCTACTGACGGGCAGTCGGCCGGGGACGGTCACCTCCGCGCCGTGGAGCACGAGGCCATAGGGATGACGAAGCCACGGCCCGACGAGACCCACCGGCAAAGCGGGGTCGAGGATGACCAGGTCGGCGCCAATTTCGTCGGCCAGCCGGTCAATATGTCGCGCCAACCATGGTTGTGGCAACAGCACCGGTTCTCTGGTTCGCACGATGCGAAAGCGCTGCTGGCGATCCCACTGGTCGGCATCGGCATGCGGGGTGGTGAGTACGACGAAGTCGTCAGATGGTAAGCGTCGCCAAAGTTCCCAGAGGTAGTTCTGAATCCCGCCGACCTTGGGTGGGAAGTCGTTCGTTACGAGGAGATGCATGAACCTTGGTCACCTGCGTGGTCTGATGGAGCCGGTCGCAACGAGGCCGGCTGCCACGAGGCCTCGGCCCGCACGTCCTCGTCGATATCGCCCAGGATCTGGGCACGAAATTGTTCCTGAGAAAGCGCAAGAGCCGCCCATGCGGCGTGCAGCCTGAGCAGCGCGTCGGGGTCGGCGAGATATCGACCAATCTGCGCCACGACCTGGTCGTTGACGATCGAAGCGTTACCCAGGGCGATGAGCGCATTTCGCCTCACCCAGCGGGGCTCGCGATCGGCGATATACCAGCGGCCGTGGCGGGACAACAGTTCCGCGTCATCGATGGACAACAGATCGACCAGATCGACCCACACTCGCGGAACGGCCCGGTCAGTGGCACGACCGAAGCGAATATTGGGAGGGCACACCTCTTGACATGCATCGCAGCCGTAGATCCGTACGCCTAGGGCCGCTCGATAAACCCGGGGGAACACGCCTGGCTTCTGGGCCAACCAGGCCAGGCACCGGTGCCCGTCGATGACCCCTGGCGCCACAATGGCGCCGGTTGGGCAACCGTCGAAACAGCGCCTGCACCCACCGCAACCGTCAGCCATGGGTTGCTCGGCCACCACCAGCGGCGCAGAAGTAACGACTGAGCCAAGTACGAAGTACGAGCCCGCACCGGGGAGCAGAAGATTGGCGTTCTTGCCGAACCAGCCAATGCCGGCCCGGTACGCAACCTCTCGATCAACCATCGAGTTGTCATCGGCAAACACGACGGAGCGAAAGCCCGACGCGCGAAGGAAGTGGGCGACCTGCCAGAGCCCGGCCCGAAGCGGCGCATAGTGGTCTCGCCAGGCATACCGGGCAATTCGCCCGACCGCGCCAGCTGGACGCTCTGGTTCGGGTTCGAGGTAGGCCCGAGCTCCGACGACCACCGACGCGGCCTCGGGCAGTGACGAACGCGGATCGGTGGACCGCACCGGGTTCTTGTAGGTGAACTGCATACCGTTGTGTAGGTCGACTTGCTTACGTCGTTCAAGCTCCCCGCGGGCACGAAGCATGATGTCGGCCGACGCCACACCTACCGAGTCGAGACCCGCACGCCGACCAAGGTCAAGAACTTCTGCAGTAAATCCAGCAGGATCGGCCAACACCGTGCCTACGGTAGCGGCTGCTACCGAAGCACCGCAGTTCGGCGAACCCGCTGGTGGCGCAAGGCTGGCACCATACCGGCCGTCGCCAGCAGGCGAAGCGCTCGTTCCTCGGCCACGTCGAACATGACGGCTTCGTCGGGCTCGCGTCCGAGAAGGAAAGTCACCACGCAATCTGCGCATGCAGCTGAATCCTTCCTTGTGCATTCGTCACAGCTAATGGTCATCATGAAAATGCTCCATCTTTCGCAGGCACCAAGGTCTGGTGCGAAGGGTCTCCACCCGTTGCACACTGTGACAGGGAGGTGTTACAGGGTACCGGCGTCCAATCGGATGTATCGCCAGGCTTCAGGAAAGCCGTCGGCCCGATGCCGCGAGAAAGCACGCAGCGTGCACCACGTGGGCGCCCAGCATTTCGGCGGCATCTCGAATCGCTCTGTCGCTGGTTACTACTGCGACGGCCTGATCGAGCGGCGCCGCCGTCAGCCACGACACAATCAGATCGTCGGCGGTGACTCCGGCCGGCGAGAACTGCACCGAAGCCCGTCGGCGTATGGCATGCACCGGGCCAACATCGGCACCATCGAACATCACCAGCATGTCGGCGCCGAAGCGAGCATGAATCTCGTCCGTCAGATCGAGAAGCTGCTCGCGTTGATCTCGCAATGCCGCCGCCGGGTAGGCCAGCTTGGCCACGTTGTACCCGTCGACGACGTGCACCACATCGCGTCGGCCGAACAGAAACTTCGCGGCTTCGACCGAGTCAGCCAGGATGCCACCTGGCAGTCGGACACGGTGCCGCTTGGCCCGATGAGATCGAACCGGCTTGGACCGACTCGAAGCAGGAACCTGAACGATGCGAGCAGGCTCTTGCGGCCGAGCCGGAGCAATTCTCTGGCGCAGCTCGATGAGGGCTTGGTTCAGGCCATCCCTGGCTTGCTCGGCCATTACGACATGGGCCATGAGTGCTGCCGCATCGATGTGGGGTGGGGGCGGCTCAGTATGTACACGAGGCACCTCGACGGCCACCCCGTTATCGACCATAGCTTCCTGCGCATCCCGATCGGCCAACCGCTGCGCCAGGGCGTCGCGCTCGCCGACCACCCGGGCGAGCTTGCGCTGTAGCCCGGATATCTCTTGCTCCATACCAGCCCGGGTCCGTTCGGAGCGGGCCACGGCCGCGTCTGCGTCCGCGAGGCGGCGCGCCGCGCTGGCCACTTCTGCGGAACCCACCGCGACCGCCGCCCTCGACTCGCGTAACGAACGTTCTATGGCCACCATGCGGCGATCATTTCCTCGTCCGACTGGCGCTACGCTGCTGGCCGCGGTGCTGGCGGCATCGGCGATCGTGCGCAAACGTTCATCCCACCCCACGGGCCGACGCAACCAGAGCAGCCCGGCGGCGCCCACCGTGGTCTCGTCAGCGGCAGCCGCAATCTTTCCGCGAAAGTCTTCGTCAGCGTCGATGGCATCTCGTACGGCCTCGAACGCATTTTCAGGCAACTTCTGAAATCGCAAATAGGGCCGCACGGAAACGGGCACGGCAAGCGGAGGCTTACGACGAGACCCAACGGCCGCCACCAAGAACGCCAGCTCGACCGCCGGTCGCAAAAGTTCCTCGCCAACCTTACGCACGAATCCATGTTATCGGACGAACACAGGTTCTGGATTTAGAACATCTGTTCGTGTAGTCTTGGTCCGATGCAGCGGTCCTTCGACGATCTTGGTACACCGCTTCAGCACGTGACCTTCTGCGTCATCGACATCGAGACGACCGGAGGGTCGGCCATTGACGGTGGAATCACCGAGATCGGCGCTGTCAAAGTCAGAGGCGGCGAATGCCTCGGCACATTTCAGACGATGGTGAATCCTGGGTTGCTGATACCTCCGCAGATCACGATGTTGACTGGCATCACCCAAGCAATGGTGCTGCCAGCACCCCGAATCGAGTCGGTGCTACCGGCCCTGGTCGAGTTCACGGCTGGCACGGTGATCGTTGGCCACAATGTGCGCTACGACTTGGGCTTTCTGAATCTCGCGTTGGCGAGGGCCGGCTGGCCTCGCTTTTCGCAACAGTCGGTCGACACCTGTGCCCTCGCCCGCCGGCTTGTCCGCGATGAGGTGCCCAACATCAAGCTCTCCACCCTCGCCCGTCGTTTTCGCCTCGATCACCAGCCGAGCCATCGCGCCCTCGAAGATGCCCTGGCCACGGCTGACCTCCTACATCTTCTCATCGGTCGCGCTGCGGCGTTGGGAGTCATGGGGCTCGACGACCTCATCGATCTGCCCAAGGTCGCGAATCATCCGCACGTTCGCAAGCTGAAGATCACCAACGATCTGCCCCGCTCGCCGGGCGTGTATCTCTTTACCGGGCCGAGCGATGAGGTGTTGTACGTAGGGAAGGCCACCAATCTTCGCCAGCGGGTTCGCTCATACTTTTCGGGAGATGATCGTCGCAAGATCGGCGGCCTGCTACGTGAGACCCAAGGGCTGCGCCATATCGTCTGCGGGTCCACGCTCGAGGCAGCGGTCACCGAAGTTCGGCTCATCCACGAACACCTGCCTCGATACAACCGTCAGAGCAAGGATTGGCGATCGTATGCTTATGTGAAGTTCTCGATCGACGAAGCATTCCCGCGGCTCACTGCCACACGCTCTACCGCCGACGATGGGGCTCTTTATCTCGGACCGCTTGCGTCAATGACTTCTGCACGCCAAGTGATCGACGCCATCCACACCGTGGTACCTCTGCGCCGTTGCGGCTCTCGAGTCGGTCTCCGCTCTCGCCCGAAGGCCGGGCTGTGCACATCAGCGCAGCTTGGCGTTTCGTCGTGTCCGTGTACGGGTGAGCTTGATGCTGCGTCGTACGCCCAGCATGTGGCGACGGTGCGCAGGGGCCTCACAAGCCACCCCGACCTCTTGCTCCAGCCGCTGCGCGAGCGCATGGAGAAGCTCGCGCTTCTTGAACGATTCGAGGAAGCCGCCGACACCCGTGACCGCGCGGCAGCGCTTACCCATGCCCTCGTACGCCAACAGCGACTCGATCGTTTTCGCTGGTCCGGTCGGCTGTCGTTCGAGCTACCGGGCGGCCAGATCGCGGAGCTATTCGCCGGCATTTTGACCGGTGTCACCCGCGGCAACCAGGCATCACTCCTCTTCGACTCACCCAGTGTGGCCGGCCCGCTGCCGCCCGAACTTGCTGACGAAATCCTGTGTGTTTCGGTCTGGCTTGAGCGCGAAGCCGACCGCGTGCGGCTCATGCACTGTGACGGCATCTTCCACTCCCCTATTCGGCCCCTGCCCAGTTTCGCTCCGGTATCATCGATCCTGGCGCGCCATCTGACGCGCGTCGCAGATATCTAGTCGTCGTCTGCGCTCTTGAGCGCGGCGCTCACCTCAGCCCGAAGTGTCCATTGATGCGCCGAAAGGTGATGTTCGCGCGCCCATGCCACCGTCACGGGATCGCTGCCGGCTGCGAGCAACAAACAGGCACCGATCTCATCGTGCCGCCGATACCGGGCGAATTTGCCGTCACCGCTACGCCGGTTGAGCACGGTAGCGAGCGCCCGAGCAACCGAACCCAAGTTGCTGTCCACCTTGCCGACGTCGTGCAAAAGTGCAGCGGCCAGTACCGGGCACTCGACGTCGCTGCCGAGCAAGGTAATGACCTGCCGGGCCACACCGATGGCATGTCGTCTATCGGCTGGCGCCATACGGTGCCAGAGCACCACCTCGCCGGGACGCAGGAGGCCCTCGGCCCACGCCGTATCCGCCGCCACCGGCTCCCGCCGCGACAATGATCCGAAGAATCGCTTCGCCAAGTGCACAATCTGCATCAGCGAGTCCTAACGTCGAGCCCGCGGGTGGGCGTCCAAAAAAGCTTGCCGTAAACGGTCCGTCGAGACTCGGGTGTAAATCTGGGTGGTCGAGATCGAGGCGTGTCCCAACAATTCCTGTACGACGCGAAGGTCGGCTCCGTGATCAAGCAGGTGCGTTGCGCATGAGTGACGCAGTACATGGGGTGACAGCCGGTCGCCCAATCCAATGACGTCGCCGTAGCGACGTACGACACCCCACGCTCCCTGCCGACTCAGTCTGCCGCCGCGCATATTGAGAAAGAGCGCCTCGCTATCGCCTCGCCGTGCCCAACGAACCGGCGCCAGGCCAGGCCGACCCGAAGGCGAGAGCCACTCCTGTAACGCGGCGTTGGCCGGCCGTCCGAAGGGCACGATGCGCTCTTTCGAGCCCTTCCCAAACACGCGAACCAACCCTGAGTCGGGATCGATGTCCGACAGGGACAAGCCCGTGAGCTCACTGATCCGCATGCCCGTGGCGTAAAGCAGTTCCAACATCGCCCGGTCCCGCCGATGTGCCGGGTCGTTTCCCAGTACCGCGTCCAGTAATTGATTGACATCCGCCTCCGAGAGGGCCTTCGGTAGTCCGCTCGGTGTGCGAGGCGAGGCGATGTCAGCGGCAGGATCAAGTTGTACCGTTCCTTCAACGACCAGGAATCGGTGGAGCGACCTGATCGCGACGACACTGCGTGTGATCGACGACGCAGCGCGATCCGATGCCCGCTGCACCGCAATGTATTCCTCGATGTCAGCCTCGCCGACACCGTCGAGTGTCGTGCCGCGATTGGCCAGCCACGTGCAATACTGCGCCAAGTCTGTGCGGTAGGCCGTGAGCGTATTGGTTGCGCGTCCACGTTCGATGGCCAGCCAAGTGAGAAACTCTTCCGCTGGCAGCGGAAGGATCGCCTTGCCCGTCACCGGGTGGCTGATGAGAGGCCGAGCCGAGCCGCGGCCATGAGCAGGCCGATGACGGCCGACGAGGCGGTAATCGTGCCATCCCACACCATCTCGAGCGCTCGGTCGAACGCCACGTGTTTCACCACGAGGTGTTCTTCTTCGGGCCCATCGGCCTGCGCGCCGACGCGGGTCAAACCACGCGCGAGGTAGACGTGATGCGAGCCATTGGTAATGCCCACCGACGGATGAAAGACGGTGAGCAGCTCCATGGAGTCGGCGGAATAACCCACCTCCTCGATCAGTTCCCGACGCCCTGTTTCGGCGGGATCTTCGCCGTCTTTGTCCCGCATACCGGCGGGCACTTCCCATATTTCGGCCTCCATGGCCGCCCGCCACTGCCGGATCAGAATGACGGTCGGCGGCGACATCGATTCGTCCACCGCAATGACACTGACGGCGCCCGGCGACCGGACGAATGTGCGCACGAACTCTTCACCCGACGGCGAGCGATACTCGCCCTCGATCAGATCCCAAACGTGCCAGTGGTACAGCACCTTTTCAGAGATACGAGAAAATTCTGAGCTCATGCGTTCGCGGGCCGAAGGTCGGCATCGAAGGGGACGTGGGGATTTCGGTCCTCAGATCGGACGAGCGAAGCAGCGATCAATCCCCGGAACAACGGGTGGGCTCGATCGGGGCGGCTCTTGAACTCGGGATGAGCCTGCGTGCCAACCCAGAACGGGTGGCCGGACAGTTCGATGAATTCAACCAGTCGATTGTCGGGTGATGTGCCCGAGCACACGAATCCCGCCTGCTCGAAGCGCGTTCGATATGCCGAGTTGAACTCGTAGCGATGACGATGACGTTCGCTGACGACTCGCTCGCCATACAGACCATAGACCTGGGAACCGGGCTGCAGCACGGCAAAGTAGGCACCAAGGCGCATGGTGCCACCCATGTCCGTGATCGATCGTTGGTCGTTCATCAGGTCGATGATCGGATGCGGTGTCTGCGGATCGACCTCTGTGGAGTTGGCACCGACAAGGCCGACCACGTTGCGGGCGAAGTCGATCGACATCATCTGCATGCCGAGGCAGATGCCGAGGCACGGAATGCCGTTTTCTCGGGCGAAACCGGCGGCGGCGATCTTGCCCTCGATGCCACGCTCACCAAAGCCTGGAGCAATCACGAGGCCATCAAGGTCGGCCAGGCGGCCAGCGGCCAACAACCCTTCGACCTCCTCGGCCTGAATCCAATCGAGCTCAACCTTCGCGCCATGATGGATCGCAGCGTGCTTCAGGCTTTCCACGATGGACAGGTATGCGTCGGCGAGCGACACATATTTCCCGATCAGGCCGATGCGCACTGGCCGAACAGCCGCCTCGACCTTGGCAACCAAACCCTGCCATGGCGCCAGATTCGGTTGGCCGTTCAAGCGGAGCACGTTACAAACCTCGGTGTCGAGCCCCTCACGGTGGAGAATGAGCGGAAGTTCGTAGATGTTCCGAGCGTCCGCTGCGTTGACCACCGCCCGCTCGTCGACGTCGCATTGGCTCGAGATCTTGCTCTTCAGCGCGGCTGAAAGCGGAGCCTCACTGCGGCAAACGATGATGTCGGGCTGAATGCCGCGGCTGCGCAACTCGGCGACAGAGTGCTGGGTCGGTTTGGTCTTTTGCTCACCCGACGGGCCGATGAAGGGCACGAGTGTGACGTGGATGTAGCAGACATTGTCCCGTCCAACGTCCTTTCGGAACTGTCGAAGCGCCTCGAGAAACGGAAGGATCTCGATATCACCCACCGTGCCGCCGACCTCGGTGATGACGACATCTGCATCATCGGTGGCCAGCAGCCGGATGCGGCGCTTGATTTCGTCGGTGATGTGAGGGATCACCTGCACTGTCTTGCCCAGGTAGTCGCCTCGTCGCTCGGCGGCCAGAACCGCCTGATAGATCGACCCCGTCGTCGCATTCGATGAGCGGGTCAAGGGTTCATCAATGAACCGCTCATAGTGACCGAGGTCGAGATCGGTCTCGCCGCCATCTTCCGTGACGAACACTTCGCCGTGCTCAAACGGGTTCATGGTTCCGGGATCAACGTTGATGTACGGATCAAGCTTTTGCAACGTGACACGAAGGCCACGCATCTTGAGCAACCGCCCCAATGACGATGCCGTAAGACCCTTGCCGAGCGAGGACGCGACACCCCCGGTCACGAAAATGTGTTTGGCCACGATTCGGTTGTCCTCCGTCGAGATTATCGGCCGGACACAAACGCGTCCAGGGACGTACCGGACGAGGGTAGCAAGCGGAACTCGTTTGTGCGCGGTTTCAAGACAGATCGGGACCAAGGGCAGCCGCTCGGGCCGTAGCCAACAACTCCTCGGCGTGCAGGTTCGCTGAGGCGCTACCGGTCAGGCCCGACAGCATTCGGGACAATTCTCTGGTTCGCTCGTCCCCCGAAACGCTGGCCGCGGTGGCAACCGTGCGATGTCCTGTCGTACGTTTCTGTACCACGATGTGGTTGGTGGCAAATGCCGCCACCTGGGCGAGGTGCGTGACGACAAACACCTGGTGACTGCGACCCAACTTCGCCAGCGCACGACCGACGGCAAGAGCCGCTTCACCGCCGATGCCGGCATCGACCTCGTCAAAGACGAGGGTCGGCGGGGCGTCGGAAAGGACCAATCGTAGAGCCAGCATCGTGCGAGCCAACTCTCCTCCGGATGCGATTTTCGCAAGAGGTGCCAGCACTTCACCTGGGTTGGCCTGGAACAGGAACGTCACGTCATCGGCTGGACCCGAGCCGGCAACCTCGACCTTTAGTTGCGCGTGCGGCAGGGCCAACTGTTGCAGATTCTCCTGTACTGACCGCCCGAGTTTGGGCGCAAATTTCGCTCGAAGAGCGGCGATGCCTCTCGCCACCATATCCTCGGTGGCGCGCTCTGCATCGATGTCGTGCTGCAGTTCAACCACTCGCTCCTCATGCCGCACAAGCTGTTCCAGTTGGGATGCCAGCCGGTTTCCTTCGGCTACTACCGCCTCGAGCGTGTCGCCGTACTTCCTCCGGATCTCACGCAATCGGTGGCGACGGATACGAATGGCGTCGAGCCGTTCGGGGTTTTCATCGATCGTTTCTGATGCCGAGCGAAGGTCTGAAACGACATCGTCCAGCTCAGCCGCCACAGCTCGCAATCGTTCCGACGCAGCGAGAAAGGGTGACTTGCCGGTCAGGACCGAAAGCGATGATCGCAATTGGTCGAGCACCGCGTCGTCGTCGGCGAGCAGCATCACCGCTCGTCCGGCCGCTTCCCGGAAGGCCGCCGCCCCGGCAAGCAGATCTTCCTCTGCTTCAAGGCGTTGTTCCTCATCCCGGTCGAGGATCCTCGCGGTCTCGATCTCGTCGAACTGGAAACGGAGCAAGTCGATCTCCCGCGCCCGTGTGCGTTCGTCACCGCCTAGCTGGGCGAGCGCGTCAAGAAGTGCCGAGGTTCGCTTTCGACTGGCGGTCAATTCAGCCAAGTCAACACCGGCGAATCGGTCGAGGGCCGCGCGCTGCGAGCCCACGGAGAGCAGACTTTGATGGCTGTTCTGTCCGTGAAGATCGACGAATCGTTCGCCAATTTCTGCCAGATTTCCTGCCGTTGCCAGGCGCCCATTCACGTAGGCCCGCGAACGACCGTCCACCGGCACCGTTCGAGCGACGATGACCTCGATGTCGCCATCCACAAACCGGCCTTCAACGCGCGACTCGGTCGCTCCCGGCCGCACGATGCCCGCGTCAGCACGCTCGCCGAGCAGCAGTGAGATCGCTTCGATCAGCATCGTCTTGCCGGCGCCGGTCTCTCCTGTCAATGCGGTAACGCCTCGACCAAACCGCAGCGTCAGGTCCGTAATGATTCCCATGTTTTCGATGTGCAGTTCACTCAACATGAGATCATCGATCTGCGAGCCCGAACTTGGCCTTGAGGATCTGATGGAATGGGTGGGCCGCAAATCGCACAAATCGCGCATGGACCGATGCAGCTGTGCACCGGATGACATCGTCGGGGACGAGATGGGCCACTCGGGCACCGTCGATGGTCAACTCGGCGTCGCGGTGACCAATGAGCTGGATCTCGATGCATTCATCAGGGCCGAGCACCAGGCTTCGGTCGAACAACATGTGCGGCGACACCGGCGTCAGCAACAGCGCTCGATGCCCCGGCGAAACGATAGGGCCGCGGGCAGACAGCGAATAGGCGGTAGATCCGGTCGGGGTGGCAACGATGAGACCGTCGGCTGCGTAGGTCGTGAAGTCAGAACCATCGATGCGTACGAGAAGTCGCACGGTGTGGCCGGCCTCACTCTTTTCGATGACGACCTCGTTCAGCGCGAGCAGCGGCTCTTCGTCGGGTGATCGGCTGCGCTCGATCGACAACATCATGCGCTCTTCAATAGTGGCGTGCCCCGCAAAATAGCGAGCGAGATACGACAGCAAAGAACCTGGCTCTACCTGGGTGAGGTACCCAAGTGTGCCCATGTTGACTCCGATTATCGGGGTTCCCTGCCGGGCAACCTGTCGAACCGTTCGCAGCATCGTGCCATCGCCGCCGATGCTCAGGGCAAGGTCGGGTGCGAAGTCGTCGTCGGCCTGGGGCATGTCCAAGAGGTCGAGCGCCTCGGCATCACCGGCCGATAGGAACAAGCGGTGATCCCTGTCGGCTAGCCACTTGGCAACTTCGCGCACCAACGGTGTCGCCTCGGTTCGTTCATGGTGGGCCACGGCGAGAACATCGGTCACGGGGAAACTCTTACATGAACCAGGAACTCGACGTTGCCTTGGGCGCCTCGAATTGGTGACACCATCTGATCAACGACGATACCGCCCAGATCGGCCAGCGCGCTTGCGACGTCTTGGCATGCCCTGGCATGTAGCTCCGGATCGGTGATGATGCCCCGCCCCCGTGCCACGTCGACTTTTCCGGCCTCGAACTGCGGCTTGACCAGTAACACCAATTGACCTTGCGTTCCCGCCGCGTTTAGGAGGGGCTGAACGACAACTGTGAGAGAGATAAACGACAGGTCGGCGACGACAAGGTCGAATGGGGCACCAAGGTCGAGCATGTTCGCATGCCGCACGTTCATTCGCTCGATTACTGTCACTCTGGGATCGTCTCGGAGCTTGGGATGGAGCTGCCCATGCCCGACATCGAGCGCTATGACGTGAGCGGCGCCCCGTTGGAGGAGGCAATCGGAAAATCCCCCCGTCGAGGCGCCAATGTCGATCGCTCTCATTCCGGCCACGTCGATCGCAAATGCATCGAGTGCGCCAGCCAGTTTCTCTCCGCCGCGACTCACGAATTGTTTGGGGGGACCTTCGACAAAAATTGGCTCTTCAGGCGAAACCATGCGGGCGAGCTTGAGCGCGGGTGCGCCGCCTACCCGCACCCGCGCTGCATCGACCAGCTCCTGCGCGTCGCGTCGGCTCGTCGCCAACCCGCGCCTCACCAGTTCGACATCTAACCGTCGGCGCACCTGGTCAGCTTACTGACCAGGTGCCGCCGGGTCGTGGTTATCTCAATCGGGCACAACGCTTTGTTCGCAGCCCCTGGCTGTGCCGTCTACAGCGCGGCAGTTTCCGCTGTGGTTGCGATTGGTTCGGTCGTTTCAGACGTCACAGCGATGGCGCTTTGGCTGGCCGACGTCGCTGCCTGCACGTTGCTCACATCTGGCTCCACGGCCGCCGACCTCGGTTCGGCTGGCTCTGCAGCGACCGTCACCACGGCTGGCTTGGTCACCGCGTTCTTGGTCTCCGGCTTTTCCGCGACTGGCTTGGTCACCGCGTTCTTGGTCCCCGGACTTGCCGCAACTGCCTTGGTCGCCGGCTTCTTTGCGACGGGCTTGGTCGTCGCGTTCTTGGTCGCCGGACTTGCCGCAGCTGCCTTGGTCGCCGGCTTCTTTGCGACGGGCTTGGTCGTCGCGTTCTTGGTCGCCGGCTTCGCCGCGACTGGCTTGGTCACCGCGTTCTTGGTCGCCGCCGGCTTTGTGGCGGCTGCCTTGGTCGTCGGCTTCGTCGTGTCGGTGTTCGCCACGCGCCGAGCCGAGGCCCTCTTCGCCGACGACTTGGTGGCGACTTGCTCGGATGCTTCTGGCATTGCGGTGAGCGACTCGGCGCCAGCCTCACTGGGTTCGGAGCGGAGGGCTGGATCTCGCACGGGTACGATCTCATTTCCACTGATGAGCCCGAAATGCTTGAGCTGACGATGCACCTCAGTCTGGATCATGGACAGCACCTGCTCGGTTCCCCGCCTGCTCTGCTGCAAGAGGCGATCAGCTTGGGCCTGAACGTCATCGGTGGAGATATCTCCGACTAGGCCCTTGACGAGTTCTTCCGCCTTGGTCTGTGTGAGTTCCGTAAGTGCGAGACCAGCGTCGAGAAGTCGCCTCAGAATCGTGTTTTCGTTCATCTACGGGAGCGTATCGGCCTTTACATCCGTTTCCTGCCCTAGCCTCACCTGCGTGATTCCCCTTCATGATGAGAACCCGACCGTGCATCGTGCGTGGGTGACCCTCCTTCTGATTCTGCTGTGCGGAGTTATCTATTTCTTCGTTCAGCCGACGCCATTGGCCAGTACGGCCGCGGACGGTGCCTTCGAGTTCCGCCACGCCGCCGTCCCAACCGAGGTAATTCACGGCCGGCCACTGAACGCGTGCGAGGTGGTCGAGGGCATCACCCGTCAGAAAACATCAGCTGCGATATGTAACCAGCCCGGCTCGCTTGCTCCCTACGCTCAGGGTAAACGCACTCGGTTGGCGGTGATCTCGTCAATCTTCCTGCACGCGTCGATCGTGCACCTACTCGGGAACATGCTGTATTTGTGGGTTTTTGGGAACAACATCGAGGATCGCATGCGACCACTCGCATTCCTGATGTTCTTCCTGATCGGCGGTGTTTTCGCCACATTGGCCCACGTGTTGGCCGACCCGACGAGCGCAACGCCGGTGGTCGGCGCCTCCGGCGCAGTGGCCGCTGTGATGGGCGCCTATTTTATCTGGTACCCCAAAGCCAAGGTTTCAACCCTGGTTTTCGTACTTGTCCTGCGGATCCGAGCGTTTTGGCTGCTGCTGGTGTGGTTGGTATTGCAGTTCTTTACCGGAGCGAACTCACACGTGGCGTGGGTTGCGCATGTCGCCGGTTTCGTCTTCGGCGCCCTGGTGGCGCTGACCATGGGTCGCCCAAAGACTCAGGTGCCGCTGAGCAACAGCTTGGCCATCTGAAAGAGGTCGTCGGCGATGAGATCCGGGCTCGGCGTTACCGGTAGATCGCTGGGGCGAACCACACCCGACAGCACCAGTGCGAACCGAGCGCCCAAACGAACGGCAAATTCCCCATCAGTGTCGGCACGATCGCCAATGACGATGAAGTCACCACTGTCACCAAGCGCTCGTCGAACCACCGCAGCCATAGGCGCGTAGGGCTTTCCAGCTATCACGGGAGCCTTGCCACTCCCGGTTTGCACCGCCGCAACCAGCGACCCGCAGCCTGGTATCGGCCCATTCGGCGTAGGGTAGGTCGCATCGTCGTTGGTGGCGACAAACCTTGCACCT
>JAYTVF010000265.1:0-1642 GCA_043744155.1 Acidimicrobiia bacterium
CCGCCGCTGCAAAGTGGCGTCGTCGGCTTCCTCGGCTATGACGTCGTGCGTGAGATCGAGCATCTCCCCAACGTGCCCCACGATGATCGGCGCCTGCCCGACGCCGTCATGAGCGTCATCGGCTCGCTGGTGGCGTTCGACCACTGGCGCCAACGGGCCTTCATCATCGAAAGCATCCCGGTGCTCGGTCTCGACGACGCCGGATTGCAGGCTGCCTACGCCGACGCGGGCGGCCGGGTGAAGCAGACCGTCGCCGATCTGGGTCAACCGTTGCCGTATCGCCCGGTCTCGCCTCCGCAGGCCGACGACGAAATCCCAGCGGCGCGCTCATCGATGCCGAATGGCATGTATCAATCGGCCGTAGAAGTGGCCAAAGAGCACATTCTGGCGGGAGACATCTTCCAGGTCGTGCTCTCGCAACGCTACGACATCGATCTGCAAGCGGATCCTTTCGATATGTATCGGGTGCTGCGCCAGATCAATCCGAGCCCGTATATGTACTTCGTGCGACACCAGGATCTGACTATTGTCGGCTCGTCGCCTGAGCCGATGGTGCGAGTGAACGGCAGCACTGTCATCTCCCGCCCAATCGCCGGGACGCGCCGTCGAGGACGAACAGAGGCCGACGATCGGCGTATGGTCGGTGAGCTGCGGGAGGATCCAAAAGAGGTGTCTGAGCACATAATGTTGGTCGATCTGGCCCGCAACGATGTCGGACGTATCGCCCGATTCGGCACGGTGAAGGTGGATGAACTGATGACGCTGGAGAAATACAGCCATGTCATGCACCTCACGAGCGAAGTGAGTGGACAGCTACTGGCGTCGAAGAATCCAATCGATGTGCTGCGAGCCACCTTGCCGGCCGGCACGCTCTCGGGCGCGCCCAAGGTTCGAGCGATGGAGATCATCGACGAACTGGAGTCGGTGAAGCGCGGCCCCTATGGCGGCGTGGTGGGTTACGTCGATTTCAGCGGCAACGTCGACACCGCCATTGCGATCCGCACGATGTTCGTCGGCCCAAACGGAGCGTCGCTGCAGGCTGGCGCAGGTGTGGTTGCCGATAGCGACCCCGACTTGGAAAACCTTGAATGTCACAATAAGGCCAAAGCCCTGCTCGCCGCCGTGCCAGCAGCTCGGCGGATGACGGCCCAAGCCAAGGAGCAGCTATGAGCGATGTCGTTCTTGCCACCGGTCCCGATGCGCGATCCTTCCTGCAGGGCCAGCTCTCGCAGGATCTTGGGGTCGTTGATCGAGATGGGTCGGCGTGGTCGTGGCTGTTGCAGCCGACGGGCAAGGTGGCGGCCCTGGTACAGGTGACCAAGGTCGGCGACGAGTCGTACGCGGTGGCGGTTGACGGCGGCTTCGGCCCGGGAGTACTGGCCCGACTCAACCGCTTCAAGCTGCGGGTCAAGGTTGATCTGTCACTCAGCGAAGCCCCGGGGATGGTCTACGACGGCACCACCGCCGAGCGGGTGGCGGCCCGATGGCCGGCCATGGGCGCAGAGCTTGTTCCCGATGAAACGATTCCAAACGCGGCAGGCATCAACGACGTCACCGTCAGCTTTACCAAGGGGTGCTACACCGGTCAGGAACTGGTCGCACGGGTCGATAGCCGCGGCGATCACACGCCGTACCGTCTCCG
>JAYTVF010000266.1:0-5218 GCA_043744155.1 Acidimicrobiia bacterium
TCGATGATGTCGAGGTTGGCAACGGCAACGGCGCAACTCACCGGATGCCCGGCGAAGGTCATACCGTGCAGGAACATGTTCGTTCCATCGCGAAAGGGCTCGGCCACCCGGTCGTGCACCAGCAAGCCACCCATCGACGCGTAGCCCGACGTGATGCCCTTGGCAAAGGTGATGATGTCGGGTTGGCAGTTGTACCGGGTCGAGCCGAACCATTCGCCGAGGCGACCAAAGGCGCAGATGACCTCGTCGGCCACCAAGAGAATGCCATGTTGATCACAGATCGCTCGGATCCGTTCGAAGTAGCCCGGCGGTGGCACGAGTGCTCCTCCGGTGTTTTGCAGCGGTTCGAGAAACACCGCCGCAACTGACTCTGGGCCTTCCATCTCGGTGCGTAGGAGGAAATCGTCGGCGCATCGCAGCGTGCAGGCGTCGAGGTGTGAGCAGTCGTGGCATCGGTACCGGTTCGTGTTCTGGATCTTGAGCGCCCCCGGCACCAGCGGTTCGAACGGCATGCGAAGAGCGGGGATCCCGGTGAGCGACAGCGCGCCGAGCGATGTACCGTGGTAGGTCATGGTGCGGCTGACGACCTTGTTGCGGTACGTCTCACCACGGACAGCGTGAAACTGACGAGCCAGTTTCCACGCAGATTCGACCGCGGCTGACCCGGAATCGGTGAAGAAGACCTGTGCGAAGCCGTCGGGCGCAAGCTGCGTCAGCCGTTCAGCCAAGGCGAGAGCCGGCTCGTTGCCGTAGGACCAGATCGGGAAATACGCCAGCTTTTCCATCTGTGTCGCCGCGACTTCGGCGAGAGCTCGACGGCCGTGCCCGACCTGTACGCAGAACAAACCCGATAGCCCGTCCAGCACCCGATGGTTGTGGCTATCCCAGACGTAGCAGCCATCGCCACGAACCATCACCGGGGTGTCGGGCGTGGAAAGGCGACTGAAATGCCCCCACAGATGACGAGGATTCACCGCCATCAGTGGGCGCCCCATGTGAAGGTCTGTTTGGCGATATGAAGCAGGATGAAACTCTCGGTCGAGCGCACACCAGCGATGTTGCGGATCTGGTTGGTTATGCGCAGCAATGCCGCCTCGTCGGTGGCGACGACTTCGACCATGATGTCGAACGAACCGGCGGTGATGACGACGTATTCGGTATCGCCGATCGCAGCGATGCGTTCGGCGATGACCATCGTGTCGCCCTCGGATTTCACGCCGATCATGGCGATACGCCGTCGGCCGAGCACCATAGGGTTCGAGACGGCCACGATCTGCACAATGCCTGCGTCGGTCAGACGCTGGACGCGTTGACGCACCGCAGCCTCGGACAGGCCGACCTGCTGACCGAGTTTTGTGTACGGCATGCGGCCGTCTTGCTGGAGTTGTTCGATTATCTGACGGTCGAGCTCATCGACAGGTAGCGGATTGCGCCGCGGCTGGCTCATGAGAATCTGCGGCAGTCTTTGGGCATGTGCGATGTCACTCTCCAGATCGACAACTTATTCAAGCGGTCACAGCCGTCCCACGCAACGAAAGCCGTTGTATAGCGCGTCAAACCTACCGTAATTCGTCGTCGTGGGGATTCTTCATCGGGCAACGCACGGCCCGCTAATCTTTCGGCAGTCATGGCCAGCCCTTATCCGCCTCGTATCGCAGTCGCCCCGTCAGACTCCGCAGCGTGGATCGCGCAAGCTGTGCACGACGGAGGCGGTCAAGTCGTCGACCTCGCCCATGCTCAGGGTCTGATCTGGAGCGACGCGTACCAGGCCGAGGCGTTAGAAGCCGTGCTCGCTGATGCCCCCCATATCTCGTGGGTACAGGTGCCCTTTGCCGGTGTCGAAAACTTCATCCATCTGGTCGACGACGACCGTTCGTGGACGTGCGGCAAGGGCGTGTACGCCGAACCGGTGGCCGAACTCGCGCTCGGTTTAGCGCTGGCAGGCATGCGCCATGTCGGCCCGTACGCACGGGCGACGCAATGGTCGGCTCCGAACGGTATGAACCTGTTCGGTGCGCGTGTGACCATCGTCGGTGGAGGCGGCATCGCTGCGGCGCTCTTGCCGCTACTGGCACCATTTCGCACCCACGTCACGGTGGTGCGAAACCGAGTGCAGCATATGGAGGGCGCCGATGACGTGCTGAGCAGCGACCGTCTGATCGACGGTCTTACAGGGGCCGACCTGGTCGTGCTTGCGCTGTCGCTGACCCCCGACACCGAGGGCCTTATCAGTCGATCCGAACTTGAACTGATGGAGCGCCACGCGTGGTTGGTCAACGTGGCCCGAGGGCGTCACATCGTCACCGATGACCTGGTATGGGCGCTGCAGAACCGGATCATCGGCGGTGCGGCACTCGACGTGACCGATCCAGAGCCGTTACCGTCGGGACATCCGCTCTGGCATGTACCGAATTGCCTCATTACTCCGCATGTCGGCAACACCCCCGAGATGGGTATCCCACTGTTGGCCGAACGAATCTCGACGAATGTGAAGCTATTCGGCACCGGCGGCGCCCTCATCGGGCCGATCGACGTCGACCTCGGTTACTGACATGGCCGACGCCGTCCGTCGGCGCGTACGCTGAATCATCGCCACGTTTTATGAGTTCCTCGGCGTTCCGAGCGACGCTTCAACGTCGCAGATCCGCGACGCCTACCGACATCTTGCTCGCGTTTTTCATCCCGATGCTGCCGATACCAGCGGTGCCGAGATGGCGGCCCTCAACGAAGCCTGGCACACCCTTTCCGACCCCGGCCGCCGCTCTCAGTACGACGCCTCGCTGCAGGTCGCCAGTCGCTCTGCCCGACCGGCGGGACCGTCGGCGGTGGACGAGGTCGACGATTGGGTCGGCTTGGCCGGGCCGACCGCGTCGCCGCCACGCTGGCCCGCCGCGGCCATCATGTTGATCGGCGCTATGGCGGTGATCTTTGTGTTCACCGCCTACGCACTGTCCTCCAGCAACGGGTCGACCCTTCTGTCGGGCAACGAGCCCGTGGCCGTCGGTTCGTGTGTGGTCATTCGCCCGAAGGCCTCGGCGGTCGTGGTGCCGTGCCAAGGGCCGCACTACGGCATGGTGCGAGCAGTTGTGACCCGCGGCGAACGATGCCCGCTCGGTACCGAGGGCTATTTCGACCGGAACGCGCCCGAGCAGGTATGCGTTCATCCGGGCTGACGCATGCCGTTTGGAACGGCTGGCCCGAAGCCGTGGCCCTCGGCTAGAGTGGAGGCGCTAGGGCGTTTAGCTCAGTCGGAAGAGCACCACCTTCACACGGTGGGGGTCAGGGGATCGAGGCCCCTATCGCCCACGATTAAAGCCGATTTCAGCGGCTTTCTCCGGACCTGGTGCTTGGTGCGCACTACGTAGTGCGCACCAAGCTCATCGTTGCCTCGGGTGATGGTCGCGCGTACCTTCGGCTGACAATCTGCGTAGTGGCTACTGATGGCGTCGTCTCCGTGGGTGACCAGAATCAACTCACCTCAAACAACGAACGGGCTCCCAATGACAAAGCACATCACCACCTCACGCGTCCTGATCTCTGCCATGGCGCTGGTCGCCCTCGCCGGTTGCGGTGGGTCCGCGACATCCAAAGCGGACGACGCACTGAAAACGGCCGGCGTCGAGGTGGCTAAGGCAACGTTGCCTGCCGACTTCCCGAAGGATCTACCGACGCCAGCGCTTCCGCTCGAAACAGCGGTCAAAGCGGCCGACACCTACACCATGCGTTATACCAGTAGGGCTGCGAAGGCCGACGCTGCTGCGTATCAGAAGGTGATGGAGAAGGCTGGCTACATGCTCACCGGCGAAGTCGACGGACTCGACGGTGGATCGCACAACTTCACGGTCACGGCGAAGAAAGGTGCGAGCCACATCACGGCCAGCGCGTTTAACTCGGCTGCTCCGGGGGGCGGCAACTATCTTGCGGTGGTTGTGACGAACGAGTAGCGAGGACCGCAACCAGTGGCGTGATGGCGAGCGTTGGCTTCGCAGTCCTGAGCACGTGACGCGAGACTTTCGGCCATGCGCAATGGCGCGGTCCGCGTCCCGCCAGGGTTGGCAGCGGCCCGCGAGCAGATGGCAGTCTCGTTGGGCTGGCACATCGTGCTGGCATGTTTCGGTCCCTCACCAGTACCCAGGCTGAGGTGTGGTGCTTCTACGATGGGCAGATGTTCGAACCGCCCTGCCAAGCGTTATGACCGAGGTCTTGCCGTGCCCACGATGCGGGCAGGTCATCGACTCTGCGTACTACGGGCCGTGCCCGGAATGTCGGGCGGCCCTGCGGGTGATGTTCGCGGGAACCAAGCGAGAAATCGAGGTGGCCGACTATGAACCGAAGATGAACGTGACCCCCAACGCAGTGGCCACCAAGGAGTAGCGGAGATGCAACTCGACATTGGTTTGGATGCGCCATGCCCACCCAGCCGACTTTTCCTCTGGGTCGAAGATCTCGATCGCTACCAACAGTGGCTGACGATTGTCGACCAGGTGGAGGTCGACGGTGACGGTTGGTTTGTTGAACTGAAAGGCAAGCTGGGGCCGTTCGCGCGTTCCAAGCGACTGCGAATGGAACGCACCGTGCATGTGCCTGATAACCAGGCGACATTCGAGCGGCGTGAGATCGACGGCCGCAACCATGCGCTCTGGCGACTCGACGCCAATGTCGAGGCCACCCTTCAGGGCAGCCGACTGCTGGTCGGACTCCGCTACGACGGCTCGTTGTGGGGGAGCGTGGTGGAGAGCCTGCTTCAAGACGAAGTCGAGCAGGCCACGGCGCGGCTGCTGGCCTTGGTGACCGACTAGACCGGGTCGTTGGCCCAGGCGCTCCACCGATGCCCGTGCCGCTCAAGCGTCAGTGGCACGCCGAAACACGCACTTAGATTTGTGCTGGTAAGAACCCGACCGATCGGCCCTTTGGCCAGCACTTTTCCTTCACGCAGCAGCAGAGCGTGGGTGAAACCAGGAGGAATCTCGTCGACATGATGGGTGACGAGCATCATGGCGGGTGCGGCAGGATCCCTTGCGAGTGCGGCAAGGGCGCTCACCAACTGCTCGCGTCCGCCGAGATCAAGGCCCGCGGTTGGTTCATCCAGCAGTAGCAAGGCAGGATCTGTCATCAGTGACCGGGCCAACAGCACGCGTTGCTGCTCACCAGAGGACAGTGTGCCCAATTCACGATGTGCGAAAGCACCCATACCCAGGCGCATCAATTGCGCCAATGC
>JAYTVF010000267.1:0-1641 GCA_043744155.1 Acidimicrobiia bacterium
GCGTGCACCAACCAACCGGCGCCTGCAGGCTCGCCTGCCTGCCCGCCCGGCCACCTCAGTTGCACGGCGAACCGCTAACTGAACGGCATTGCGGCTAGGGCACGTAGACGTTGCGGATGACCTCGTCGATGGTGGTCATGTCGTTGTGCACGAGTATGGCGGCAGCGTTGCCAAGAGAGCTCATTCCTTGGGACACAGCCATTTTTCGCACGTCGCCGGGGGCGGCGCCAGTGGTGAGTAGGTGCCGGATCTCATCGGTGATTTCAAGCACCTCATAGACGCCGATGCGATCACGAAATCCGGTACCCGAGCAGTAGTTGCAGCCGGTACCACGAACGAAGGTTGACTTCGGTGGTCCCCAAACGTGGGCGTACCACGCCAGTTCGGCTTCAATGGGGGTGTAATCCTCAAGGCACGACGGGCAGTTGCGGCGCACGAGTCGTTGCGCCACCACGCCTACCACGGCCGATGACACCAGAAACGGCTCAATACCCATATCAAGTAGGCGGTACAGCGCCGAGGCCGAATCAGTCGCGTGGAGCGAACTCATGACCACATGACCCGTCAAGGCCGACTGTACGGCGATGCGCGCGGTCTCGGCGTCACGAATTTCACCGACGAGAATGATGTCGGGATCTTGACGCAAGATCGACCGCAACCCGACGGCGAAGGTCACATCGGCTTGGGCATTGATCTGAGTCTGGTTGATCTTCGGGAAAATGTATTCGACCGGATCCTCGATGGTCATGACGTTCAGTTCGTCGCGACTGATCTCGGCCAGCGTGGCGTACAGGGTGGTGGTCTTGCCGCTGCCCGTAGGACCAGAGCAGATCACCATCCCGTAGGGCTGATGCACGATCTTGGAGTACACCTGATAGGTCGTTTCGGGCATACCGAGCTGCGCGAGGGGTAGGAGCGACCGGCTCTTGTCGAGCAGACGCAGCACCGCCTTCTCACCGAAAATTGTCGATGTGGTCGCCACCCGAACATCCAGCTCGCGCCCGTCGATGACGGCTTGGAATTGGCCATCCTGCGGGCGTCGGCGTTCCACGATGTTCATGCTGGCCATGATCTTGATTCGGCTCACCAGGGGATTGGCCATCGATGACGGCAGGGTAAGCACGTTGGTGAGCGCTCCGTCGATGCGGTATCGCACTCGCACATGACCATCCGTGGGCTCGATGTGCACATCGGAGGCTCGATCACGAAGCGCTTGGGCGACGATGCCGTCGACCACGGAGACGACGGGCGCGTCAGCGTCGTCGATTGATGTTCGGGCATCGGCCTGAGGAGCAGCTGGTGGCACCGACGCCTCGAACTGGCGGATCTGTTCACCGACCGCCGCAAGCGCCTTATACGAGTCGTTGAGAGTCGAGCGGATGTGGTCAGGATCTGCCAGGACAACCTCGACCCGAGCGACCGGTAATCGCGAGAAGTGCTCGTTTAGCCGATCATCAAGCGGATCCGAAACGGCAACTCGCAGCGTCGTGCCGTCGGTACTCAACGGCACGACCGCCAACATACGAGCGATGGACTCATCGATCATCTTGAGGGCTTCGGGCATAGCGCGATCCCGTCGCAGGTCGAACACGGGCATGCGAAATTGCACCGATAGCGCCTCGGTGAGATTGGCAGAGGTGA
>JAYTVF010000268.1:0-5214 GCA_043744155.1 Acidimicrobiia bacterium
GATGCCACGAGGGGCATGTGCGTACCGGTCCAGTAGTCAGCGTCGAACGTCGTGGCTTCGCCGCGTGGATAGGTAACCATAAGTCTGATCATGTGCCGACCGTAACATTCGCGCCAGCACGTGTGCAGAGCCGGAATGACACAATGGTGTGATGTCGACCTTCGGTCTCGTTCACGGCGCATGGGGTGGCGCACACACATTCCATCTCGTGCGCCCCTTGCTCCGGCGGGCCGGACACGAGGTTTTTACGCCCGCTCTGACCGGCATCGGTGAACGATCGCACCTAGCCGCATCCCACATCAACCTGACAACCCACATTCAAGATGTGGTGAACTTGGTGCTGTACGAGGATCTGAGCGACGTTGTGTTGCTCGGGTTTTCCTACGGTGGAATGGTGGTGACCGGCGCGCTTGATCACATCGCGGATCGTGTGAATCATCTTGTCTATTTGGACGCGTTCGTACCCGCCGACGGTCAGAGCGTCAATCATCTGCAAGGCCGGGCCAGTAGCGTTCAGCCGATCACGCTCGAGGCCGATTGGCGCCTGGCCCCGTCGGATCGTACCTATGAGGAATCGGCCGAAGCCGAGTGGGCAACACCGCGCCGCAGCTTCCAGCCGGCCGGTACATTCGCCGAACCCGTGCATTTGGCCAAACCACTCGAAGAGTTCTCGTTCACGCGCACCTACATAAAGGCCACCGGTGACGCTCGGGTCACTGAAGGACCCGATCAGTTCTGGGACGCCGCCGATCGGGCCCGAACCTCGCCCGGCTGGCGCTATCGCGAGACGACCAGTAACCACATGATCCCCAACAATCGGCCGGGCGAACTTGCCGACATTCTGCTCGAACTGGTCTGAACAGCCCTGAACTCGGCAGGCCGCGGTGGCTGCTGGCAGGCTACGGGGGTGACACAACGAGACCTGCTGATCATCGGCGGCGGCCCCGCAGGAGCAGCGGCGGCGATTCGAGCCGCCCGCGCCGGTTTGCGGGTCACCGTCTTCGAAAAGGGCCTTCACGGGCGGGACAAAGTGTGCGGCGATGGCCTGACACCGCGAGCGGTGGCGGCCCTGCGAGCCCTGGACATCGACATCACACCCGCTCATCGCATCGATGGCCTACGAATGATCGCTGGAAAGACCACTCGCGAGTTAGCGTGGCCCATCACGGATCGATTCCCGAACTATGGCGCGGTATGGCCTCGCCGAATGTTCGATAGCTACCTCATCGACCTCGCAATGCAGGCCGGGGCCGAGGTGCGCTTCGGCAGCGAAGCACTGCCTGTGATGGACGGAACCCGCGTGACGGGCGTGAGGGTCGACGGCGAGCAGTTCTCTGCGCCGCTGAGCATTCTCGCTGCTGGGGCCCAAGGTGCTGCGGCCAAGATGCTCGGCTGCGAACGCGACCCGAACGAACCTTTTGGATTAGCCATTCGCGCCTACGCGCCTACCCCTCGTCACACCGACCGCCACCTCGAGGCCTGCCTCTCGCTGCGCGACGAGCATGGCGTACCGGTACCGGGCTACGGGTGGATGTTTCCGGCCGGCGATGGCACCGTCAATATCGGCGTCGGGGCGCTCAGCACCATGAAGGGCTTCAAGAAGCTCAATCTCAATACCCTGCTCGACCAGTATGCGGCTGTGGTGCGAGCACCGTGGTCGCTGGGGGCGTACATCGAAAAACCTCGGGCATGGCGTCTGCCGATGAGCTGCCTACGACGCCACGGTCCGGGCTGGCTGGCCGTTGGGGACGCCGCTGGATTCGTGAACCCGATGAACGGTGAAGGTATCGACTACGGGCTCGAGAGCGGCACACTGGCGGTGGATTGCTATCTGGCCGATCCGGATACGGCACCGCAGGCCTACGATCGCGCCGTCGGAGAGCGCTTTGACAGCTTTCTTCGCACCGGACGTCGCTTCAGTTTTATCATCGGCCATCCGTGGTTACTGCGACCCGGCCTTCGGGTGGCGGTCGGCACACAGGCCACCGCCGACATCACGTTGAAGGTAATGGGGAATCTGGTCGACGGCCAAACCCCAGGTGCAGCCGGCCGAGTCATGCGGATCGCCGATCACACGCTTCGCCTGGCCGACCCGCTGCTGCGCCGGACGCGAGCCGTGGCATAGCGACCTCGATCTGTCAGCTTTCGGGGCCTTCTCGAAAAAGTTCAACGTCTTGTATTTCTCGGCGTTTTGGTGCCTCTTAACAGATCGGAAGCGGCGGATGACTCGCCCGGAGCGGAGGAATCAGACATGGCAGGTGCAGCCGGTTTGAACACCCACCTCCGTTTGAGGCGCGAATCCTGACGCCAGCGCCCCACCGCCAGGTCAGATGATGCCCTCCTCGTCTGACCTGGCTCACGGGGTGGCGCGCTGATGGAAAATGCCACTCGATAAGCGGGCTAACACCTGCTCACCGGGGTGTGGGCCAAGACGGCCAAGGTTGCTGACCCGCACTCCGCAGCTACAGCGGCTGGTCCCGGGTCGGCGCCGAGAACCGCGGCTCCCCACACGGTGGCTCCGACAGGCGCTTCCTCGGCGTTGCCGGGCGACCCAGCCGCGGCCATGCTGACGAACTATCGAGCCCTGACCGACCAACGATTGCCACTCGGCTGGCGCACCGGCGCCCTACCCAAGACCGGTAGCGGTTGGCTGGCTGCACTTCTCGGCTGGCTGCTGGTTGCCCTTGGCGTCTCGATGGGCGCTCCGTTCTGGTTCGATGTGCTCAGCCGCTTCGCCAACCTGAAACTCAGTGGAAACCAGCCCCGGCCGAACCAGGGATCGGTCGCGGCTCGCCACCGCCCTGCCGACGACACGCCATTGGCTCGATACATTTTGCGACGCCTTGTCGATAGCTGGGTGAATCCAAGCGCCGCCCGCTTCCTCACGTGGTCAACACGGGACGACCAGACGCTGCACGCGCTCACAGGACACGAACTCGACGTGGCGACGGCCGCGCTCGATCAGGGTCAACCCGTGCCGCTCGGCCTCATCGCCGCCGATGCGATTTCGGGAATCGGTCACAACCATCAAGTGCTGGCCATCGGCTATGACCGCCACTTCGGCGGCGCTGTCGATCTGCTGATCTATGACAACAACACCCATGACGAGACCGTCACACTGGCTTGGCACCCCGGCGGCACCGGAATCCTCGCTTCGAACCGGGACTCACCTTGGCGGGGGTGCTTTCTCCACAGCTATAGCCGACAGGATCCGCCCGATACCTTCGAGTAACAACGGGTGGGGCTCTAGCGGCTTCCTATGATCTCTTGGACTGACCAGAGCCCGGCGATAAGGTTTCGCAGACGTGATTGTGGGATTGCGCGAAAGCAGGTGGTTACCTTGGATTCGTTTCTGACGCACTTCGCAGTAGATGGCCGGTTGATTGGCGTGGCGGTCGTACTACTGGCGGCGGCTTTGGTGTTCTTGGCTCGCAGCCGGATGCATCGGTCTAGCCGAGCCGTTTTTTCGGTCTTCGACCTGTCGGCGTCGTGCATCTCCGCACGACATGAGCGCTGTCACGCAGCCGACACCCGCTGCCCCTGCAAATGTCACCCCCATGCGCGACTGCACGCCGAGTACGTAGAACTCGAGCTCAGCAACCGCTGAGCTCGAGTTGCCGCCTCCACGGCACGTGCCATCGGGAAAGATCGTCACAACGATGTCAGCGACAACTCACAGTTTGAGATAGAGCAGCAGACCGAGCAGCGGAATGCCAGCCACCCTGTTCCACCACTGCACCGTCGGACGTTCACCCGAGCGGCCCATCACCGCGAACAACGCGAACAACGTGCCGGGCACGGCCAGCACCACAAGCGCCTCGAACATGCGGCGGCCAGGGTCAGGCTGATGCCACGTGAGCCAACGACCGAGTCCGAGCAACACCAACAAGAGCACGCTTGCCTTGAGCAAACCCTGGGGAATGTACCGAAAGACGAGAGGCCGGTTCGGCACCAGGTCACCGAACCACCCAATGACGTAGGGCACAAGAAACAGGGCCAGCGCCGCCCAGAGTTGCCAGACAAATGGTAGAAACGCCGCGGCCACGAAGAGGAACAGTGCGGAGCGAAGGGCCAAGGAAACGGCCATCTGCCTGCGAGTCGGGGGTGAGATCTCACCGGGGTCGGTGAGCGTCAAGCGGTTCGGGTAGAAGTTTGAGGCGACCGTTTCAAGCAGAAATCGGACGCCCATCGCACCAAAGGTCAGCCACGCAATCGTGCCAGCGGCACTCGCGATCGGCAGAGTGAAACCCGACAGAGCATTTTGGGAATCAGCGATGGCATAGGCGCCCCAGGCCGCGAAGAACGGGCCGATAGCCACATCGGCTATCCGATCCCAGCGTCCGGCCAGGGTCACCGAAGGTAACCGACGCAAGGGCCGCATGGTGGCGCCAATCAGTGTCGGTGCGAACCACAACGCCAGCAGCCCCATCGTCGCGCGAGCACCGTCAGCCGTCGGAAACCCGCCGATCACTACGGTGGTCATCGCATACGTGATCGCCGCCAGCAAGCCGGCGAAGGCATCGAACACACCGAGAAGCAGCAGCGCGAACACCCAGCCAAGAGCGGGTGGCAGATAGCGGCCCGCTCCATTGAGCCCTGCAGCCTCACCCAAGGTGACACCGAGAACGGGCAGGATAAGTGACGCTCCGCCGAACATAGCCCGCAGGTATGTGGCGTCCGCCAAGACTCTGGCCAGGATCGGCGCGAACCGACCAACCCGTTCGGGGACGGAAAGCGAGGATCGGTCCAGCCACGTGGTCCCTGGTACCTGCCACGTTCGCGACGCATCACCGGGCCCGAGATGCGCAGATTGAAAGCCAAGAAACGACACGTCTGCCGCCGACACCTCGGCTCGCTCCCGCGAATCCGACGAGGTTGGATCGGTCTCAGATGCGTCATCAATCTCGGATGGATCGCGGCGAGACCGATTCGACTTGCTCGCCAGGGCCGGGCCAGCAGTGCCGAGCATGGCGAGCAGCGTAAAGAAGTTGATCTGCGTGGCGACGACTTGGTCGGGATGTTCCGACGGAGTGAATGTTGCGAATCCTCCGCCCCACATCTGGGAAACAATGGCCGAGAGCGCTTGGTAGGCGTGCGAATCGAGACCTTGCAGCGAGGCTCCGGGGAGTTTTGTGCTGGAGAATCTCGATAGTTCGAGTGGGGCCGGCGCGATTGCCGTGATCTTGCCCTTATTGACGGTAAACGGCAGCACCG
>JAYTVF010000269.1:0-5204 GCA_043744155.1 Acidimicrobiia bacterium
GCCAGGCCCGCCCTTCACTTTGTAGAGCGGCCCGACGAGCAGCCCTGCGACCCCAACCGCGAGGCCGGTCAGATCGGTCCGGTCGAAACCGGTTTCGACGAACCGGTTGGCAATGAACGCCTGCTCGACCATCACCCCAACTTTTTGTCGGTCAGCCGTTTTCGCGACCGTGACTGAACCCATCTCGACCAGTTCAGCCGCGATCACGGTCGGGTCAACCCCCACCGCTGCCAGAACTTCGGCGGCAGCTACCGGGAAACGGGCGAACACCGTGCTAGTCGGGGTGAGCCGCACGAACACCGGCAGGAACGTTACTTCGTTCACGAACAGCACGACGTCTGGCCGCCAGCCCAACAGCGTCGCATACCAGTTCCCGTACAACGTCGACGCGGACACCGGCATGCCGGTGTTCCACCTTTTGTGGCGATCCAAGAACAGTTTCGTACCAAAGACAGTGAACATCCTCATACAGCCTTACCCACCCCAACCCTCCCATCAAGAAACGAGCAGCCTTGGCCAACCGGCCCTCGACCAGCGGTGGTCCCGGCCGCTCATCTCATCCGGTAACCGCGTCAGGCTGCTGGTGGGCGGCCCGGTAGGCGACCCAAACATCGGGGCGTAAACGCCCACGATCCGACACCGGCAGCCCCGCAGCGATCGCCCACGCACGCACCACAGCGATAGTCGGTTCCGAAGTCTTCACCCTCAACCGGTGTTGTCGGACATCTCGGTTGAGGATGGTGTTGACGAATTCGGCCATTCAGTATGCATACCGCTTGCGGCGGGCATCGACGAACAGGGCGATGGCGCCGAGTTCGGCGAGCAGGCCGCCCGCCTCAAGCAGGCGGTACGGGTTGGATCCAGTGCGGGGCAGGGTCTGGTTCTCGACCAGGATAATAAAGATCAGCCCGGCATCAATGGTCCCATCGAACTGGCCGCCAGTGAGGGTGACAGCCGGCGTGCGGCCCGTTTTCACATCGGCATTCGAGTCGGCCGCAGCGGTCGTAGCGCCCGGCTTGGTGAAGTTACGCATAGGGGGCAACATGAACTGCACCACGTACGTGCCCGGCAGCAAACCGGTGAACTGGTAAGCACCGTTGGCATCAGTCGTTGTGGTCGCCACCACGGCTCCGCTGGCATCGGTCAGCTTGACCACGACACCAGCGGCACCCTTTTCGCCGGCATCCTGCACACCGTTCTGGTTGCCGTCGATCCACACGAAATCACCAAGACCAGCAAGTTGCGGGACGAAACCGGCGTCGAGGGTCAGGTCTTGCTGCCCCGCGGCCAGGGTCTGACTGAGAGCCAACGGACCGTTCGAGTCGATAGCCGGATTCGTTCCCTGGTTCGCCAACGAGGCGTCGTAACCGGCCGGAGGTTCGAACCGCACCTGGTAGGTGCCCGGGCGCAAGTTGGCGAACAAGTAACGTCCATCGGCTCCGGTGATCTGCGTTGTGATCGGCTTGCCGTCGGCATCGACCGCGACGGGCGCGCCTGCCTTGTCGAGCAGCATCACTTTCACGCCAGCAAGCGGAGCCTCGCCGGTGTCGAACAACCCGTTGCGATTGATATCGAGCCACGTGAAGTCTCCGATCGCCGTCGGGGCGAACAGCCCGAGGTCGAGGCTCAGGTTGTCATCGTCGGCCACCAGCGTCACAGGCCCAGCCGTGAGGCCGTCGCTGTCGACACCGCGGTCGGTGCCGGCGCCGGTCGGTGTGGGCGCGAATCCGGCAGGCAATGTCGTGAAAGCAACCGTGTACGTACCCGGAGCCAGATTGCTGACGTGGTAATAGCCGGGCGCACCGCCGTCGGGATTGTTGGCCGTCACCGCCGTACCGACAACCTTGCCGACAGCGTCGCTCACCGTGACCGTGACATCGTTGACGCCGTTCTCCGTCGGTTCGTTCTGCAAACCATCGTGATTGGCGTCGATCCACACATAATTTCCAAGCGCCGCGGCGCCGTAGAAGCCGAAGTCAACCGTAAGGTTGTTGTGGTCATCGGTCGTACCAGCACAACTGGCTGCACCATCCGCCTCACCGGTGGGCTCGGTCGGGCCGAGCGCCACGACCCCGGAGCGGATGGCCCCGGCGCCGTCGAGACCGTTGTCGTTGTCATCGGCATCGTTGTTGGGATCGGCTTCCTGACCCGCACCGGTCGCACTGGCCAGGCCAGCCAAGGGTCCGGAGAAGTTGGCCGCGCTGATCTCGACGATGTACTGGCCGGCCGCCAGCCCGGCGAAGCAGTAGTAACCATTAGGGTCGGTTGAGGTCGCAGCCATCGGCTTGGGGTCACCCGAGCGGTAGAGGGCCACCGACACTCCGGCGATACCGGGGTTGGGTCCGTCGGCGGTGGTGCGGGTGCCCGAATTGTCGATGTCTTCGAAGACCCGGTTGCCAAGGGCGAAGGTGGGGTGGAATCCAACATCGAGGGTGTGGTCGGTGGCGCCGGGCTTGCCGGTGGTGACGACAATGGTGGGTACCTCGTTCACCAGCGTGGCGTCGGAATCGACCGAGCGGCTCTCACCGACGCCGGCCGGGCTGAGGCCGAGCGAGGCCAACGGGCCTTTGTCGGCGCGATCGGTCGCGCCGCCGACGATGATCGAATAGGCCGTGCCTGTCGAGATACCCATGGCCACGTTGGATGCATTGAACAGGTACGTACCGTCCGCTGCCGTCTTGGTCGTGCCGATCACGTTGTTGCCCGCCAACAGATTCAGAGTGACCCCGGCAATGCCGACTTCATGGGCATCCTGCAGCCCGTTGGCGTTGGTATCGAGCCATATCCGGTTCCCGAGTTCGAGGGGCGCTTTGTCGCAGAACGCTTCGACTTCGCCGAGACTATTGGCCTTGCCGAATCCGCCACCGCCCGGACTGGTGCGGCCAGCCGGGCAGTAATTCGGGCTGGAATCACACTTGTCGGAAATCTGGAACCAACGCACGTTGGTGCCATTGGCATTGGAGTCGGTGTGGATGCCAGCCGACCGCCAATCGGTATTGTTGGTGAGCGAAGGATCAAAGACGGTGTAGATCACATCAGGACTGGCCACAAGCTGCAACACCGATCCGACGGAAACCTCTTGATGGTTGGTCCCGTTGTCGAACCGATCGAAGGCGTAGAACTCGCCACCGGCGGGGCCCTGCTTGTCGGCCACGCCCGAACCCTTGAATCCACCGCACGAACCGTTGGCCTCGAGGGTGAACCCGGAAGCCAGCGAACCGCAGGCTCGCAATAGGTCACCAGCAGCCACGCTTTCTCCGCCGACCGGGTGATCCTCGCCGGCCTGATCGCCGAAGCGATCCCGCACGCCGAGCACCAGACTGCCGTGGTCGAAGGCCAACCCGGTCAGCCACGGCTGGGGGTAGGCGCACTGGTGGGCGGTCTTGTTGTTGAACAGGTCGGTGGCGGTCCACGCATTCCAGGCACCCGAGCCTTGGTTGGGGCCACAGCCATTGCCCGGACGCCCATGCTCGACCGGGTTGATCGTCGTCTCGAACACGGGAGCGTCGCCGAAGGCCTTGGTCACCGGCTCGAACGCGTACACGTAGAAAGCCAGGCCGGAGGCCGCCTTGGTCGACTGCGCAGTGCACGTCTCGCCGAGGAACAACTGGCCGTCGTGGTTGGTGAGGGCGAACGGCCTCACATCATCGGTCGCGCAGGTAGCCTTGGCACCTGCGGCGAGGGGCACGGCAACGGGGTTGCCAACTGCGCCCGTTGTGGCGTCGATCGGATAGAGCGATCGGTCGTTCAGATTCACGACCCAGGCCGTTGCATCGTCGTCGGTCAACGCCAGGCCGCCGAGCGACATCTTGCCGACCTTGTCCCACGTCGGGTCGTTCAGCCAGTCGGTCGAATTGCTGCCGACCGCGTTGACGGCGAAGTTCGTGCGCACGTCCGCCCCCGCGTTGGGGACGGTCGCGAACACGCTGGATGAGCCATCGGGCTTCACCCGGTAGACGGCTCCCGGGCCACCAGGGCCATACCCGGCGTAGACCCGCTGGAACGCCGAGGCAAACGTGTCTTGGGTGGTGCGGCTGTAGGCCAGACCAAAGACGGTGCCGAGGGCCTTGTTCTGGGCGAGGGTGGTTGGCACGACCGTTGCCGTCTGATCCCACGGCGAACCCGACGCGTTCGCCGGGAAAGTCTTGAGTTGGGCCAGCCCGCTGGTGGATCCCTTGATCGGGTCACCGAAGGTGTGGCAGGCCAAGACCAGCGTGGGATTTGTCTGGCAGTACTCGGCCGGATTCCAGACACCGAAGTTGGCCGCCTGACCCACGGTGGTGAACTGAACACTGGTTTGTGAGGCCACCGACCCGCCGACGGTGACTGCAGCCGGACCATTCTGCAGGTAGCCGTACGCGGCGGGAATCGTGAACTCGACGCGCACTTGCGCGCCTGGGCCGACGTTGGTGGCCAGCGTGTAGGTGCCGTCTTGTGCGCTTGTGGCGGCCGCGCCTACCGGTGCACCGGCCGCGTCGAAGGCCCTTACCTCTATGCCGACTTGGCCGGGCTCGGTCACCGCCTTGGTGCCGTTGCCGTCGTAGTCACGAAACACCTGCCCGGTGATCTTGCCGGTGACACCCGTCGCCCCAGCACCCGTGGTGGCCGGACTCGCCAAGCCCATGACGAGAAGACCAACGCCCAGCGTGGCCAGAACGACAGACAAATTGCGAGAGCGATAGCGAGAAGCGGACTTCCGAAGATTCAGCACAGAGTGATTGAACGACTACTTCACGAGAAAGCCACCCAGATGATCATCACTTGACGAACTCAGCGACGGGCCTTAACACAGTGCACCTCCAAACGCTCATCGTGAGCATTTCAGTCCCCTGGGATAGACCACTATGCGCAGTTCTATCGCTACGTGAGGCGCTTACGTGTCGGCCAGGCCACCGACCGATCCAGGGCCGCCACCAACCGCTTTCGGAAGCGGAAGAAGGCGACGACGATGACGGCCAACACCACCACAACCAGGATCGGCAAGACGAAGGCCAGCGCCGTGAGCACACCTGAGCTCAGATCCTCTGCCGCGGACAAGAAAGGGGTCGCAACACCGGCCGTCGTGACGGTCGAAACCGGCCGTACGGTCGCCCTGGCCACGTGGAGCGAGCCGCCGGTGATAGCGCCAATGGCGAGCGCGACCGCCGGGTTCAGGTGCTGCACCGCGCCGGTCGTACTGGCGAACGCCAACGCTCCCGCAATGG
>JAYTVF010000270.1:0-5196 GCA_043744155.1 Acidimicrobiia bacterium
ACCAACGCCCGTATCGACATCATGACGGCCATGGTGTCGTTCGAGCGAGTGTTCGAGTTGCTCGATGCCCCAATGAACATCACCGATCGACCCGGCGCCATAGATCTCGTGAATCCGACCGGACGCGTTGAGCTCGATAGCGTCACCTTCAGGTACCCGGCTGCAACCGAGGTGTCGGTCGCTTCGCTCGAACGACCCGGATCGACGGAACTCACTTCGGATCAGAACGTCGATGTTTTGCATGATGTGTCGATCTCGGTGGAGCCGGGCCAGATGGTGGCGCTCGTCGGCCCATCCGGCGCCGGGAAATCAACGATAGCGTCGTTGTTGCCCCGACTTTATGACGTGACGGGCGGCGCCATCCGCCTCGATGGTCACGACATCCGCGACCTCACGATGCAATCGGTGGCCGATGCCATTGGCGTGGTGCCTCAGGATCCGCATCTCTTCCACGAATCAATCGCTGACAACCTGCGCTACGCCAAGCGAGATGCCACGCTGGCTGAGATGCAGGTGGCTTGCGTGGCAGCCCAGATCCATCATGTGATCGCGGCTCTGCCCGACGGCTACGAGACCGTGGTTGGGGAGCGAGGCTACCGCCTGTCGGGTGGAGAAAAACAGCGTCTGGCGATCGCTCGAATGTTGCTGAAGAACCCTGCCGTGGTCATTCTCGACGAGGCGACCAGCCATCTCGACAGCGAGAACGAGGCGCTCGTACAGGCGGCGCTTGAGAATGCTCTGACGAATCGCACGTCGCTGGTCATCGCCCACCGCCTGTCGACGGTGCGCAATGCCGACCTGATCTGCGTGCTGGAGAACGGCCGCATCGTGCAGCGAGGAACCCATGACGAACTACTGGCCGCCGGCGGGTTGTACTCCGAGCTCTACCGCACCCTTACCGGCGAAATCACCCCGGTGGCAGGTGCGTGATGATCGGCCTTACCGGCGGAGCCGCATTCCGTGCTGACGGTTCGGGTCGACGGGAGGGTTCGTGAACCGGTTCGCTGCAGCAACGGCCATGCGTGCTGATGGTTCTGGTGGGTGGGTCGGCGAGCAGATCGCCGGCTGGGACATCAACGATAACGCCAACGGGGGAGTGATGCTGGCCATGGCGGCGCGAGCGATGGCGCTCGAGGCCGGTCGGCCCGATCCCCTTACCGTCACAGCCCACTATCTCCGGCCCGTGAAGGCCGGCCCCGTTTCTGTCCAGGCGACCGTGGTGAAAGCCGGACGTCGATTGGCCACGGTTTCGGCTCAGATGATCCAAAACGGGCAGCCGACGATGCAGCTCGTGGGCTCGTTCGGTGATCTCACCCAGATGGCGGGTATGACGCTGGTGACCGGGGAGCGCCCGCTGTACCCGCCGCCTAGCGACTGTGTGTCGAGCCTGCGAAGCGGGTTTTCCCCGTCTCTGATGAATAAGATCGACATACGACTGGTGCCTGGCGATGCCGAGTTCGGTATCGGCAACGGATCGGGTGCGGCTGCCATGCGCGGCTGGTTTCGGCTCCGTGACAGCGAGCCGCTCGACGTGTTCGCCGTGCTGTTGGCCCTCGACGGGTTTCCGCCTGCCATCTTCAACGCCAATCTCCCGGTCGGCTGGGTGCCGACGGTGGAACTGACCGGTCACATCCGCCGCCGCCCAGATTCGGAATGGTTGCAGGCCCAGATCCGCTCTCGGTACATCTTCGGTGGCTTCCTCGAAGAAGACGTCGAGATCTGGGATGACGAGGGCCTCGTCGCTCTCGGCCGCCAGCTCGCCATGTTGCCCCCCAGCTAGTTCAGCAAGGCGATTGTTCGAGCAGATTCATACATGACGATGTCGGCGCGAAATGAATGGAATAGCGGGTGCTGGAGCAGCCATTGCTGGATGGGCCAAAGTCTTGTACGACCCGGCGGGCGCCCGTGACATTGACCAAATAATCTCACGGAAAGTAAGATCTTAGTACTCATTGTGTTGGACATCGGAAAGTGGGTCAGAAGCCCTCTTGAACATCTCTAGATGATTGACTACCGTCGGCTCGCCAGGATGTTTCAGGCCGACGAACGGGAAGATATGGGCGCTCAACAGACCCGAGCCGGGGTGACAGCGCGCGAAAGACAAGCGGCCGAACCATCGCCTCGCCACCCTTGCTGTGGCACGGCGCTCGGCATTCGCTCCGGAAGGACCGCTGAGCTCAGTGGTATCGATGGGCTGACCACACCTATTGGTGATCTGAGTCGCGTCGGTGAAACGGTTCGCAAGGTGCTCTCTTGAGACTCGCCGTTGTGGGTGCAGGGGTGATGGGAACCAATCACGTTCGTCTCGCGTCGACCAGTCCCTTCGTTGAGCTCATCGCAGTTGTAGAGCCCGATGCCGAGCGAGCTGCCCCACTCAGCGAGCGCTACGGCGTTCGTTCGGTTCGGCAGCTCGATGACGTGCTCGATGAGGTCGACGCTGTCGTGGTAGCTGCCCCAACCAAACTCCATCACCAGATCGGCACACGGGCCCTGCGAGCGGGAAAGCATGTCCTCATCGAGAAGCCAATTGCGACGAGTGTGAACGAAGCGATGAACCTCGTTTCCGTGGCCAATGAAGCCCAGCTCGTCTTGATGGTCGGGCACGTCGAACGATTCAATCCGGCAGTGCGAGAATTGCCGAACGTGCTGGACGAACCGGTGCACATCGAGACCTTTCGCATCGGGCCCTTCTCGAGTCGTGTTCCCGAAGACGTCGTGCTGGACCTGATGATCCATGACATCGACATCGTTCTCTCTATCGCGAAGTCACCCGTGGTTTCCGTCAGCGCAGTGGGCCAGAAGCGGCGGTCACTCCAAAACGATCTTGTGACCGCGCTCCTGCGCTTCGAGAATGGGGTCACCGCCTCGCTCACTACGAGCAGAATCGGCCAGCAAAAGATCCGCACCTTGCGGGTGACTCAGGCGAACAGTGTGATCTCGGTCGATTTGTTGCGACAGCAAGTAGAGGTGAATCGTGTCGATCACATCGAATACTCCTCCGATAGCGGTCGACGCTACCGCCAGACCGGTGTCGTCGAGATCCCGTTCGTCGAGAACCGAGGCGAACCACTCGCACTCGAGCTTGAGGAGTTCGCTCGGGCAGTCCGCACCGGAACGTCTCCGGAGGTCTCAGGCCAAGATGGCCTCGACGCCCTTCGCATTGCGCTCGAGATCATCGGAGCCACCAAATGAGGGACCTCGGCACCTGGGCCGGCGACCGCTGGCACCTTGGTGCCTACCGAGACCTGCTCCTTGCGCTCGCCAGCAGCGGGCGTACGTTCGTGTCCTTTGACGAAGTAACGCCCACAGATCCGGTGATCGTGCTGCGCCATGACGTCGACTTCGACACCTCCGCCGCAGTGCGAATTGCCGAGGTAGAAGCCGACCTTGGTCTTCGGAGCACGTTTCTGTTCCTCGTCCGATCGGACTGTTACAACGTGACGAGTGAGGTGAACAGCGCCGCAATTGCTCGAGTTGGCTCACTCGGTCACACCATTGGCCTGCATCTGGACGCACGCCTCTACGACACGGCGGAGCAACTCGAGGCTGGCGCACGCGCCGAGATTGCGTTGCTCGAAATGTGTACTCGAACCACGGTCGAAGCGATTAGTTTCCACCGGCCCAGCCCCGAATTGATAGGCGCGGACGGCTTCATCGGTCTCGCGCTACCGCACACGTATGAGCGGCGTTTCGTGCAAGATATCGGCTACTGCTCGGATTCAGGTGGATCGTGGCGATTTGGGGAACCCATGACCCATAAAGCGATTGTCGAGGGCACAGCGCTGCAACTTCTCACGCACCCCATCTGGTGGGCTGGCCCGTCGCCACGAACCGCTCTGGAAACGCTCGATGGATACCTGGCCCGCAGCGCGACACAACTTAGCGATGATCTGGCAAAGAACTGTCGCACATACCGTGATGGGCGGAGCATCCAGGTATGAGCGCGCTCGGCAAGCGGTTGGGGTTCGCCGGCGCGAAGTACACCACGCAGGAAACCATGCAAGACGTCCTGAGGCGCGTCCTCACCTATCTCGTCGTTACGACCAGCAACGATCCTCAACGAACTTGGCGCTCTGCAGGAAGGACTCCCCCGCGGGCGCTCCCCGATGAATTGGGCATTGAAACAAGGCAAGCAAAGCTTCCGTACACACCTGTTTCGCTATGACGCCGGTGTCGACTCCGGTGCAGTTGTGGGGGAGCAACTGCTTCGACATCAACATCTGGGACGATTGCCATTCACTCCACCTGACATGAATAGTCGGTTGACCGACGCGGGCTCTGTTCTGTTTAGTACATGGGCGACCACCTGTGACTACAAGACGCCGTCATCGATCCGTTTCCTTCTCAAATATGGATGGCGTAACGGCCGATGGGTAGCGGCGTCCATCAAGGAGCATCGACGGTCTATGAAGGTGCGGCACCTCTCTCCGGCCGTTGGGTTTCACCTCGCCTACGGGGCCGGCACGTTAAGTGGTCTAGCCAAGCCGCCAGGCTGACGAGCGGCAGGACCGAGGCGCATGAACGCGCGACACGTCCCAAACCGGACCCGCCGCCGTCCCATCCCGACGTGGGATGGGACGGGAAGTCTCTACTTCTGGCCGATGGGCGCGTTGGCGACCGTGGCTCGAACGGTTACCTGGCGGTGGGGTTCGAGCCACTTATGGCTGCGGGCAGCGCCGTCGGGCTCTCCCCAGACGAGGGTGAGTTCGGTGCCGATTGCGGCGTGCTCGGGATCGAGGATGCCGAGAGAAACCATCGAACGTTCAGTCCACAAGAACGTGGGGTAGGTCGAGAGGCCGGCCGCATTGCCGTCGGCGTCATTGACGGTGTCGAACAGCCAGGACGCGTACGTAGCCCGGGGGAATTCGAGGTACATCGGGGGGAGCTCGTCCTTGGTCATGTAGCCCTCGATAATTTTGGCGACATCGGCAGGATTCCACACGAGCGTGACCTTTTGGCGGTGGGTGTTTCCGGCCGACTGCTCCAGCGCGTCGCGACCGACAAAGTCGTGATCGAACTTGATCACGTTGCCGTAGCCGAGCTCCCACGGCGTGAAGTAGTAGTCCTCGATGTTCGGTGCGCTGTAACTTCCACCCAGGCCCCAGGTCGCCTCCGGTGAGTCGGCTGGCAGCCATTCACGGAACCCGCGCAGCTCGGGCGAGGTGAAGATGGCCGGCATCGGGCGGGCCACCCAAC
>JAYTVF010000271.1:0-1633 GCA_043744155.1 Acidimicrobiia bacterium
CTCGTCAGTTCGCTCGGGGCCGTGCTCTGCCTCGCGCTCATAGCCTTCGCTCGACGGCGCGAAGCGTTGTTGTTGGCCCCAGTTCCGCTGGCCGGGCGATTCGGGCCGTTGTCGGTCTTACTACCACCCATCGTCGTCGGCATCGTCGGAATGGTCGTCGCGGCCCCGTGGGTCGGTGGCGCGGCGCTGCTCCTAGCGCTGGTGGCCACCGTGGCCCCATCAGCACGACGAATCTCGCTCGTAGCCGGCGTTGCCTGTGTCGGTGCCAGCGGGCTCTTTGTGGCTGGTCAACAGCTTCGACATCGGTATCAGCCTGGTTTCGGTTGGCCGCTCGCCTTCACGACGATGCATCAGGTGGCACTACTCGGAGTGCTCCTCCTGTTCGTCGATGCGGTGGTGACAAGACAGGCCCGTGGGGTCGACCACTAACATATGACACCCGTGAGTGATGTTCCGCAGGATCCCAGCGACACAATCGTGATCATTGGTGCCGGTCCCGCAGGGCTTACGGCTGCCTACCAACTGACCAAACGGGGCACACAGCCTGTGATCTTGGAGGCTGACGACGTGGTTGGTGGCATCAGTCGTACGGTGGAGAAGAACGGCTGGCGTTTCGATATCGGGGGGCACAGGTTTTTCACCAAGGTTCCCGAGGTCGAAGCCCTCTGGCACGAGATCCTTCCCGATCAAGATTTCCTCCTGCGACCCCGAATGTCGCGGATCTTCTTCGGCGGAAAGTTTTACGACTATCCGCTGCGGGCTTTCAACGCGCTCACCAATCTGGGGATGCTCGAAGCAGCACGCTGCGTGGTTTCATACGGGTGGGCACGGATACGCCCGCCCGCGGATCGAACGACGTTCGAGGGATGGACGGCGGCACGATTCGGCTGGCGGCTCTACCGAAAATTCTTCAAGACGTACACCGAGAAGGTCTGGGGCGTGCCAGCCGACACTATTCAGGCCGACTGGGCGGCGCAGCGCATAAAGAACCTGTCCCTCGGACGAGCCATCCTCAACGCCATACGCCCACGGCGTAACCAGACCGAGATCACCTCGCTCATCGAACAGTTCCAGTATCCCCGCCTCGGACCGGGCATGATGTGGGAAACCTGCCGAAACACCGTGGCCAGCAAAGGGGTGCAGATCCACCACGGTCAACGAGTGGTCGGCATCACTCATGCGAACGGGCGGGCCCATACCGTGGGCACGGCCCGGCCCGATGGCACGTTGGTGTCCTGGCCGGCACGCCATGTCATCTCGAGTATGCCTATTGGTGAATTGGTCTCCGCCATGAGCCCGTCACCGCCAGGGCCGGTACTTGATGCCGCGAAAGCGCTTCAGTACAGAGATTTCCTCACCGTGGCCCTGGTCATCCCCGACCATCTTGCCTTTGCCGACAACTGGATCTACATCCATGAACCCACGGTGCGTCTCGGCCGGATCCAGAACTTCGGATCATGGTCGCCGTTTATGGTGAAGCCCGATTTTACCTGTTTGGGCTTGGAGTATTTCGTCAACGAAGGCGACGATCTGTGGACTATGACCGACGGTGATCTGATCTCGCTCGGCCAGAATGAACTGGCCACCTTGGGCCTGGTGCCAGCCGGTACCGTGACCGAAGGGTATGTGGTAC
>JAYTVF010000272.1:0-1627 GCA_043744155.1 Acidimicrobiia bacterium
GCCGACGTATCCGCAGGTGCAGACCGAGCAGCACACCAGTCGGAGCCTGTTGCAACCGACTCCGACGCAGGGTTACTCGCAAGAGCCCGCTGGCCGCTCTCGACTGGTGGAACGCGAGCCCGAGCACCCAGATCTGCCTGCGTATGAGCGGCGTTGGGATATGGGAGACGACGCCTCTCGGTACGAGCCGCCGGGCAGCGAGGAAGTTGACCGGGACCCGTTCGGACTCAACGGGCTCCCCAAGCAATCGGGGTACACGGGCCCACGCGAAATTCCCGCTGATGCCTACGTCAGTGTGGTTGTTGGCGTGCTGGCCTTGGCCCTCTTTCCTCTCGTGCTCATCGGCCTTCCCCGTGCTCGCCGGGCGAAGTCGCTGATCGATTCGTCACCAGCGCGCTACCAGGGAATGGCCGTAGCCACCGTTGGCCGCGGACTGAATTTCGTGGCACCGATAACCTCACTGCTGCTGGCGGCTCACTTTCTGTTGGCTTGATCCGCATCGCAGGGTGCGCGTCGAGTCGGGTTCGCCAATCGACCATGAGCTCATCATGAATGCCGGCGAGCAAGCCCATCGCGACGTCGCGCACCCTGGCGAAGTCGGCGTCGGCGTCGGCGTCGGCGTCGGCATCGGCATCGGCATCGGCATCGGCATCGGACGATGTATCCCGCGGCACCGAATAGACGGTCGAGCAAGCGATCAACGACATCGATCCGAAGCAATCCCACCCCAGATCGAAGAGGCCAGTCACCCCGTCGCCATTCCACGAAATGGAACGAGGAGGCACTTACCTAGAGTCGGAACGAATGTCCTTGCGTCCACTCGTCGCCGGACCGTTCGAGCACCCACACCGATCCCTTATTCCAGCGACGCTCGCCGCAAACGTCGAGACCGCGCCGAATCAGTGCCTCGACGACCTCGGGGATGACATCACCGTGGCTGCACAGCACCGATCCCTCCGGCAGATGGCTGAAGAGGGTCAACACCGGCTCGAATGGCATCCCTTCGGCCAACGTCGGCGTCGACTCAACGGTCAAGTCTGTCGCCTCAGCGAGCGGCGCGAGGGTCTGACGGCAGCGAATGTAAGGGCTTGAGAGCAGCCGGGTGATCGTCACTGTTCGCAGGGCGCCGACCAAGGCTCGGGCCTGCGCCTGACCGTCGTCGGAGAGGCAGCGTTCTTTGTCATGAGGGCCAAAGCCGCGGTGACCAGCTTGAGCATGTCGTACGAGAAACAGCGCCATCGCTCACCGACAATAGGCGACCCTGTGAACCTGTTTCGTCGGCTACCCATCAAGAGGATGACAAGGGTTCCAAACTCTTCGGAAAAGGGATCACAAACGTCGGTCGCCTAGTCTCTCGGCGTGCGTTCCTTGCGACTTGCGACCAGAGGAAGCGAGCAGGCCCGAGCGCAATCCGAAGCAATTGCGGCCAAGATCTACGAGCGAACCGGCGCCCGCGTCGAGTTAGTCCTCATCGAAACGATGGGTGATCTCATTCGAGATCGTTCGATCGCGGAGATCGGCGGGCGTGGCGTCTTCGTGAAGGAAGTGCAGCGAGCGGTGCTGCGTGGCCACGCCGATTTCGCGGTGCATTCCGCCAAGGACTTGCCGTCGTCGTTCCACGCAGAAG
>JAYTVF010000273.1:0-5152 GCA_043744155.1 Acidimicrobiia bacterium
CTGTTGATCGATCGATTCGTCCCCCTTTCCCTCGGGGACTATCTGCCCCTGTTACCTCTGGATCCGAGCTATCCAATCCCCCACGGCGGTCACCCGTAACGACTGGCTGTGGTGCTCGCCGGTTCACCTGCCCCTGCCACGGATGGGCGTACGACACCACCGGATGCGAACGACCCGGCTCTTGGCGACGAGCTCGACGCCACCGTCCGCCCAGGCGGGCGAGCGTCGACCACAGCCGACCTCGACCCACGCGATGAAGGCGGGTGATCGGCGAGCGTACCGGTCAATCCGGCAGCAGCGGCATGGTCCAGCCTTGATCTTGGCCCAGATGCACCGTTCCGCGGCGGCCGACCTGTACCGGTCTCGGATCGTGATTGAGGGCGAGTGCCAGCACATGCTCGCCGTTGCCCGGACCCAAAATGGCGGCCAGTGCCCTCGTTGGTCATCTGCGCCACCTCACCCACGGTGAAGATGCCGTGGTCGTGGAGCTTGGTCGACGTGACGGGCCCGACACCCCAAAGTCGTTCGACCCGTAGCGGATGCAAGAACGCCAACTCTCGCTCGGGTTCGACCAGCAAGAGCCCGTCGGGCTTGGCCACCCCACACCGAACGTATGTTCTCACACGGCGCCCTCAATACACAAGGGCCCCGGTGGGCGATGTCTGCGGCGTGAAATTGCGCCGTTGTCAGCGGGGGATGATGGTGCCCATGTTCATGATGCCGTGGGGGTCGAAGGCCCGCTTGAGGGTTTCGAGCATGTGGTAGGACGAGCCGTACTCATCTTTCACCCATCGGGAGCGGGCTTTGCCGATGCCGTGGTGATGCACTATGGAGCCTCCGAACCGCAGCGTTTCCTCACAGATTATGGCGATGATGGGGAAGTAGTACTTGTCGGTTTCCTCTTCGGGCTCGCAGTCGATGAGGTCGTAGAAGTAGTTGAAGTACATGTTGGTGCCGTTGATGTAGCTGTGCGACGAATGGCCGCCGAGCAGCGTGAGACCCTTGATTTCCCGACGGATACGGCCCAGCGCGCTCTCGTAAATCTTATTGATCGAGCCCCAATCGGCGGAAATTTCGGTGGTGCGATTCACATTGCGGGTGGTACGGATGCGCTCGTCCTCACGGGTCACCTTGTCTGGCCCCCAGACCAAGTCGTCGAACCAGTCGGAGATCAGTTGGCTCTCCACCGACTGACACTCGGGGTGGCGGGCGACGATGGAGTTGATGCCGTCCTCGGTGGCCCTCGTGATGCCAGCGTTTCCTTCGGCCATGAACAGCACGATGCAGTCATCCGGTTCGGCGAAATGGGAGAAGTGCAGTTGGCCGTCCTCGGGGTCGTACAGTCGGGCGACCGACGGCTTGTATCCGGCCACCATCACTTCGCGCAGCACCTCGAACCCGGTCTTCATATCTTTCAGCGTCCATCCCATGAAGATGTTGTTCTCGGGCATATACGGAAAGAGCTTCACCGTCACCTCGGTGATAAAGCAGAGCGCGCCCTCATTGCCAATGACGATGTGGCGGATATCGGGGCCAGCGGCACGGCGCGGAATGTTCTTGATGCGCGACACCTGTCCGCCCGGGAATACCACTTCGCAGCCAACCACCATATCCTCGATGCCGCCGTACAGGGTTGAGAACTGCCCAATGCTACGTGTCGCCACCAAGCCGCCCATGCTGGCGATCGGCTTGGATTGGGGAGAATGCCCGGTGGTCAGGCCCACTTCGCGAGCCCGATCTTCCAGCAATTGCAGCGGTACGCCGCACTGGGCGGTGGCTTGCATGTTGTAGGCGTCGATCGTGATGATGTCGTTCATAAGTGAACCATCGACCACAATTGAGTTCTCGACCGCAGTTTCCAGACCTCCCTCGGTTGCAGTCCCGCCGGTGCGGGCCACGATGTTTACCCCGTGTTCGTCAGCGAAAGCCAACACCTTGGCCACCTCGTCGGTCGAGCGAACCATGACCACCGCGGCGGGCAGCGTCATGGTGTACACCCCGAATATGTTCTGCAGCTTGCGGAAATTGTCGATGCTGCGCTGCTGCATCAGCTGCGGGTCAGTGAGCACGCGATCGGCGCCCACGATGTGTTGCATGTGCTCGAGAATGGCTTCACGGGTGAGGGGCATGGCGGTGTTCCTTTGATCAGTGAAAGATCGGGTAGGAGCGCTCGAAGAACGCGTCGGTTGAGTGACGAATGTCGTGATAGAGGCCGTTGCTCATCCGCCGGTAGATCGTGCCATTGGCATGGTCGGGCGTGAACGACTCCCTCGGGGCGGCCATTCGTGCGGCTGCGGACTCGATGCTGTCGTGTACTCCCGTGGCCGCTGCCGCGCAGATGGCGGCACCCAAGCTGGCACCGCCACCACCCTCGACTGTGCGAGTGGCCGGTATCTGGAAGACATCGGCGAAGACTTGCATGAACAGTTGGCTGTTGGCGCCACCGCCGGAAAGAACAATCTCTGTCAGCACCAGGTCGAGCTCGTCACACATGGCGTCGACGTGGAACCTCATGGTGAGCGCGATGGCTTCAAGGATCGAGCGGTAGATATGGCCCCGGGTATGTCGTGCGTCGAAGCCGAGCATCAGGCCCTTGCGGAACGGCTTATCGGTCGGGGCTAGCCAGTCGAGTACCGTCATCAGCCCGTCGCTGCCCGCCGGTGTGGCGGTAGCCTCTGGCTCGAGGTACGCCTCTCGGGAAACTCCGAGCGACGCGGCCCGATCGGCGATCTCGGGGCCCAAAAGGTCGAGGAACCACGAAAGGGTCCACATCCCGCGCCTCACGCCGTTGCTTTCGTACAGATACTGGTGGGGCAGACAGGCGAAATTCGTCCAGAAGTTGGCGGGCTCGAGAACGTTCTTGGTGCCAGGCACCATCGCCGCGATGTAGGTGCCGAGCGAGATAAGTGCCGTGGTGCCGTCAATAGCGCCGGCCCCCAGCATCTCTACGGCCTTGTCGTTGGCCGTGGCCACAACGGGGATGCCGGCCGGTATGCCCGTGGACGTGGCCGCTGTTGAGGTCACTGTGCCTATCGTGTCGCCGGGCATCTGCAACTCGAAGAGCATGTCTCTCGGCACGCCGAATTGCTCATACGCGGCCGGATCGTTGCTCCATTGCCATGTGTCGCTGTCGATGGGCCACTGCAGGGAGATGTTGTTGGCGGCCGTATCGCGCAACGCCCCGGTGAAACGATGGGCGACATAGCCCGACAAGGTCGTTGCATATCGAACGGATGGATCTGGGGGCAGGTAGGGCTGGTAGGCCCGGTCGTCCATCCAACTGATGACCGGCTCAGCCAACGAACCGTCAGCCGTGAGGAAGGCTTTGCAGCACCGGATCGGACAAATTCCGACCCCGGCAATATCAGCGATGCTTCCGGTGAACCCAGCCATGGCCTGTCGGCTCGCGGCACAGATCGCATCCCAGAGGTCGTCGTCGGGGTGAATTGCCACGCCGTGGCTCGGTCTACTCATTGGTCGCAAGGTCTGTCGGCCGCGAGAGATCACCTGGCCTTGGGCGTCGTAGATGACGACCTTGGCACTTTGCGTGCCACAGTCGACGCCGATGAGGTAGGGACCGCTCATGCAGAAATACTCGGTCCGCTAGCGGACGAGGTAGCCACCGTCGACGGACAGAATGTGCCCGTTGACGTAGTCCGACGCTCTGCTGGACAAAAAGACCACAGCGCCCATCAAGTCACCCGGATCTCCCCACCGGTCGGCAGGAATATGGTCGAGCACTCGACGGCTGCTGTCGGGATTGCTGCGGGTATTGGCGGTAATGGCAGTGGCGTAATAGCCGGGCGCAATGCCGTTGACCTGAATGTTGTACTGCGCCAGTTCGTCGCAGTAGGCCTTGGTGAGCCCGGCGATTCCGTGTTTGGTCGCGGCGTAAGCCGGTGAGAGTCTGCCACCGAGAAAGGTGAACACGGAGCAAATGTTGATGATCTTGCCGCTGCGCTGGGGCACCATCACCAGCGCGACTTGATGACTCATCTCGAACGCGGCGGTCAGATTGACCTGTACGGTGGCGTCCCATTGACTGCGTCCGAAGTCGAGCACCTCGGCCAGGGGACAGATACCGGCAGAGTTGATCAGGATGTCGACGGACCCCAGCCGCTCGATACAGGTGGTGACGATCTGTCTGGGTACTCCTGCCTCGGTGATGTCGGCCTTCAGGTACTCGTAGCGAACGCCTTCGGCCGCCACGAGCCGACCCGTAGTGCCGTCGTCGTCCATGATGCTCGGCACCATGACATTCGCGCCTCCCTTGGCCAGGGCCAGCGTGAAGGCCTGACCGAGCCCGGTGTTACCCCCGGTCACGATGGCGTTCTTGCCACCGAGTCCGAAGAAGTCCAGTGAGAAATCTCGGATTGACAATCGTGTTCCTCTCATGTGCCGTTCGCTCCGTCGTCGTGCGGCGAACTGGCTTGACGCTAGCTGGCGGAGAATCGCTGGCGCTTGTCTCAGGCTGCAGTCGGCTTCGGCCCGCCGAACCGTGCCTGCACACGCAGGCCCCAACCCTGGTGGGCCGCCACCGATTTCGAGGGACTACCCCCGGTCAGGGTATTGCTCACGTCGGCCTGACAAGCTTACGGAATGACCAAGACCATTACGGTGCTCGATGGCGGCATGGGACGCGAGTTGGCCCGCATCGGTGCCCCCTTTCGCCAGCCGGAATGGTCGGCGCTTGCCCTGACCGAGGGACCAGAGTGGGTATTGCAGGCCCACCGGAATTTCATTGACGCCGGTGCTGAGGTGATCATCACCAACAGCTACGCAGTGGTGCCCTTTCATATCGGCGAGGCTCGATTTGCGGCCGAAGGTTTTGATTTGGCCGCTACAGCCGGGCGGCTGGCTCGGACTGCCGTCAATGGTGCAACCCCCTCGGTGCTGGTGGCCGGATCACTGCCGCCACTGTTCGGTTCCTATCTTCCGGAGCTCTTCGACGCCGACGATGCGTCGCGGATCATCGATCCGCTTATCGCCGGTATGCACAGCTACGTCGATGTCTGGCTGGGAGAGACGCTCGGCTCGATCGCCGAGGCGCGAGCAGTTCGGGCGGCGCTCGACCGATCGGAAACCGACCCCCGGCCGCTGTGGATCTCATACACGCTGGCCGACGCTGGGGTCGGTACCTTGAGATCGGGCG
>JAYTVF010000274.1:0-5150 GCA_043744155.1 Acidimicrobiia bacterium
GTCCGTTGCACACCAGCTTCTCCGCCGGCCATGAGTCCATAGAGGTAGGCCCGTCCGACCAGCACGGCCTTGGCTCCGAGGGCAAGAGCAGCCGCGATGTCAGCACCACTGCGGATACCCGTATCCATCAACACCTCGAGACGGTCGCCCACAGCTGCGACGATCGAGGGAAGCAGCTCAAGCGGTGTGACGGCGCGGTCGAGCTGACGACCGCCGTGGTTCGACACCACAATGCCGTCAACACCGGCGTTGGCCAATGCCACTGCATCCTCGACCGTTTGGATCCCTTTGATCACCAACGGACCTGGCCAGATATCGCGAAACCAGGCCAAGTCATCGAACGATACCGACGGGTCGAACATCAGCGACGCGATCTGTGACATGGGTAGCGATTCATCGATCTGAAGCGACATGAAGGTCGGGGGTGGCGTGGTCAAAAAGTCGGCCAGCCATCGGGGATGCATGGCCCCGTCTAGGAACGTCTGCCAGGTGAGGGTCGGCGGAATTGTCAGTCCGTTTCGAACGTCTCGTAAGCGGGCTCCCCCGACCGGCACATCGACGGTGAGGAGCAATACGTCAAAACCAGCCGCTTTGGCCCGTTCAAGTAGCGCCTTGCTGCGCTCCCGATCCCGCCAGGTATAGAGCTGGAACCAGCGACGCCCATCGCCCGACGCCACCGCGACATCTTCCGGCGAGGTCGTACCTACCGTCGAGAGCGAGTAGGCAATACCGGCTTTGGCGGCCACTCGGGCTACGGCCGATTCGCCAGCGGCGTGCATCATGCGCGTGTAGCCCGTCGGAGCGAAAGCAAAGGGCATGGTCGACGGCCGACCGAGGATTGTCGTGGCGGTAGAAACCTTCGAGACGTCCCGCAAGATCCGGGGTAAGAACTCGATGCGTTCGAACGCTTCGCGTGATCGGCGCAGGCTGACCTCGCCCCCTGCTGCACCGTCGACGTAGTCGAAGACCGATTTCGGAGTACGACGTTGGGCGAGTAGACGCAGGTCAGCGATGTCGGCGGCGCGAGCGACGCGACGTTCGACTCGATTTCCGTGGCGTTTGGCGGGCTTCAGGAGTGGAGCGAACTCGCTCCAGCGCGGCGGATGTCGATCCATGATGAGTAGCGTCTTACCATGCGCCGAACCGGTCTTGTCGCCCATGAACGATTCTTCTGGCACGATCCGGGTCCTTCGGCCGGCGGGCGCCGCCCTGATGGCATCTCCCTGCAGGTGGCTGAACCCTCTGACCATCCCGAAACCAAACGCCGACTACTGGGCCTACTCGAGGCGAGCGGGTATGTCGATCACCTCGTTCGCGTACGGCCACGACCTGCCACTCGCGACGAGATCGGCCGGTTTCACACGCAGCGCTACATCGGTGAGATCGCCGAGATGTCAAAGATCGGCTACGGCGAGGTTGGTCGGTCGGCCTACGTGGGTGCCGGCACCTTTGAGATCGCATGTCTCGCAGCCGGGGGAGCTATCGAAGCAGTCGAGGCGGTACTGAACGCGGAGGTCGACAATTGCTACGCCCTGCTGCGTCCTGCTGGCCACCATGCCGTGGCAGAAAAGGGCATGGGCTTTTGTATCTTCAACAACGCGGTCATCGCCGCCATGCACGCCCGCCATGAGCGTGGCATCGGCCGGATCGCCATCGTTGACTGGGATGTGCACCACGGCAACGGCACCCAGGACGCCTTCTACGAAGACGCCGACACCCTGACCATTTCGTTGCACCAGGACGGGCGATTCCCCCTGTACACGGGCAAGCTTGACGAGCGCGGCAGCGGCGCAGGCCTCGGGACAAACATCAATGTGCCGCTGCCGCCCGGGTGTGGCCACGGTGCCTACGTCACGGCGTTCGAGCAGGTTGTAACACCAGCACTCGACGCATTCAGGCCCGACCTGATCATCGTGTCGAGTGGCTATGACGCCGGTGGCTTCGACTCGATGGCTCACATGATGGCGCACTCCGACACCTTCCGGACCATGGCTCAAACAGTGGTCGACGCAGCCGAGCGCCTGTGTGGTGGACGCCTTGTCGTGCTGCACGAAGGTGGCTACTCCACCTACCACGTGCCGTTCTGCGGCCTCGCAGTCATCGAAACGATGACTGGTATCACCTCGGGTATCGAGGATCCGTACATCAGCCTGGCCAAGTTGCCCTACCAAGACCTGCAGCCTCATCAAGCCGCAGTCATTGCTGCGGCGGCGCAGTTCGTGGCCGAGATCCCGCCAGCCGAGCGGGGCTCAGGCGGAGTGTGACAGGTCTGTGGCGCGAGCCCACAAGATGAACGCGCCCCCGATGATGCCGGCGGCGAAGAACGCCAGCGCGAGCGGGTTCACGGTACCGTCAAAGGAGTGGTCGATCAGGGCACCAACGACGGCGCCGACCAGGTTCGATGTGGTGCCCATGATGGCTGCGGCTGCGCCAGCGACGTGGCCAACGGGCATCATTGCGCCCGAGTTGAGCTGGGGGAACAAAGAGTTGTGTGCCATGAGTACCAGGGTGAAGACCGCGAAGAAGAGCCAGAAGTTTGGCTTACCATGACCCATTCTGACGATGGCGAGGCACAGGCCCGTCACGACCACGTAGATCGCGAAAATGTAGCGGATCATCCGGTGCATCCCGATGCGCTCGACGTTCTTGCCGATGAACAGTGAGGCGGCACCCATGGAAAGCGCCGTGAACGCGAAGACATACGGAAAGAGCGAAGGGCGATCGAATACCTTACCGACGAGTCGTTCAGAGCTGGCCAGGTATGAGGCAAAGACCCCAAACAGTGGCAGCGTGCCCAGGGTGTAGCCCAGCGCGGTGCGGTTCCTGGCGATGGCCTTCGCGGCTACCCAAACCTGTCCCAGCCGCATGGGCTGGCGGTCATCGACATGCAGCGTTTCGGGCAGGCGCGCCTGCCACCAGAAGATGGCGACGCCGAACGCCGCACACACGACAAAGAGCGCCCGCCAGTGCACGACCTTAATCAGCACGGATCCAATGACGGGGGCAATGACCGGTACGATGAGAAAGATCGTCATGGCGAACGCCATTTCCCGACCCATGGCTGCGCCGGAGAATCGGTCGCGGATCATGGCCATGGCACAGGTTCGCAAGCCCGCTGCACCCAAGCCCCAGACGAACCGCGAGGCCAACAAAAGCGGCAATGTGGGCGAAACGAAAGCCCCGACGGTTCCGACGACGAACAAGACGCAACTCCAGCGCACCACCGGCAGCCGCCCCCAGCGGTCAGCAGCCATACCTGCGGGTATCTGGCCAATGGCCAAGCCGACGAAAAACGCGGTAATCAGGCCTGCGGTGCCGGCAGAGTTGGCGCTCAGGTGCAGGTCGGCGCGAATACGGGCGAACGCCGGCAGAATCAGGTCAATCGACAACGCCGAGGCCGCCATGCACATGGCGGCGAATGCTCGAAACTCTTTGCTGCCCCGTTGGGGTGGGGCGGCCACCGTTTGCACGGTCATGAGGCGGCAGCGGGGGAATCGGGCGTCATGGTTTCAACCTCTCGTTGCACACGGCCCGCCGTGCTCATTCGCAGGTTACCTGTCACTGTGCCGCCAAATCGAACTGGTCGAGTTCGACCCCGCACACCACGCGCCCGTCGAAACCGCTGCCCGCCTTGGTCTCCCAATCCTCGGTTGTGAATTCGTCGTCGCCGGGTACGAGATGCGAAAGCACCAAGGTCTTCACCCCGGCTCGCTGCGCAATGCCGGCCGCGTCCGAAGGCGAAGTGTGCGACATCGTCAAATGGCTGATGATCGCATCGCGGTTGGGCAGGTTGGCCACCCTTGCGGCTAAAAAGGGCACGTCGATGACCTCATGAACGAGCACGTCCGCTCCCTGAGCGATGCGCACAACGTTGTCGCACGGGCCGGTATCGCCGGAGATAACGACCGAGCCGGTCGGGGTGTCGATGCGATAGGCCATAGCCGGGAACACGGGTGCATGCTGCACCAGGATGGCGCTCACTTGCACGCCGTTTTCGTCTCGTGGATAGATCACCACTGGATCCATCGGTGGCGCGGCCGTTGCCATCGTGGCCCCACTGGCGATGACACCGAGGTCGATATCGGGCACGTAGTTCCCCCACCGCACGCCAATCTCGTGCACCTGCACCATCTTGGTCACGTCGTGGCGACCTTCGTCCGCCATGCGCACGTTGATGTTGTACGCGAACGCTCGAAAGAGGTGATCGGTGACCCCCCGAATACCGGGGGTCGGCTCCTCAGGGTAGACGTAGTCGATCTCCCGGCCGGGAGGATAGGCGGCGATGGGCAAGCCGGCCGGACCGGGCCCGTAGACCGCGATGGGCCGTGTCGGCCAGAAGCCCATGAGCAGGTTGTTGTAATCGATGAGGTGGTCGGCATGCAGGTGGGTGAGGAAAATGGCCTTCACCGTGGCCCCATCCTTCGGTCGACGCTCAGGATGCATGCCAATGCCGGCCTTCCAGGCCTGACGGTGGGCACCTTCGCCGCAGTCGATGATGTAGGCCACGTCGCCGACCACGACTGCGTTCGAAAAACCACAGCGGGTCGATTTCGGATTCCCTCCACCGGCGCATCCGAGTAGCACCAGACGATCAGCTGACCGTGGTGCGCGCCGAGGCGCCCGTCGCAGCCGTTGGGCTGGAACTTCGGGCGCCTCGGTTTCAAACTGGGATGCTGCCGCCATGCGCAGCGCGTCGGTGGCTTGACACATGGGTGGAAAGGCTAAGCCCTGGCGGTTTGCGCCACCTAACGCCCGAGCCGATTGCGGTTAGGTGTGGATGCGGACGGTGCCAGCGTTGCCATCAACCGTGATGGTTTGACCGGTTTTGATCACCATCGATCCGATCTGCGTACCAACCACTGCGGGTATGCCCATCTCGCGGGCCACGATGGCGCAGTGGCTGAGCACGCCGCCGGTGTCGGTGACGAAGGCTGAGGCGATGGAGAACAACGGCACCCACGGTGGCAGGGTCATCTCGCACACGATGATGTCGCCGTCGTCCACGTCGCTGGCCTCGTTGAGCGACTTCACGACGCGCGCCGTTCCGGTGAGCACGCCACCCGAGCCGGCCACTCCGGTGATCAGGTTGGGGTCGGTGTTCTCCGACGGGGGCGTGATACCCAGCAGACGCACGACCACGGCTTCGATGA
>JAYTVF010000275.1:0-5147 GCA_043744155.1 Acidimicrobiia bacterium
ATCGAAACCACCAGCCCACCCGGCCAACACCCTCAACCAGACCACCAACCACCGTCAGCCTCACCCAACCCGTCGCTACAAAACGCCGCGCCGCGCTCATCGTCGCGCCCACACCCACGCCGCGCCCGGCGGCACCCGACGTCTGACGTCTGACGTCCGACGTCCGACTACACCCGGGGCTTACCGCCACACCCACGCCGCGCCCGGCGGCGCCCGACGTCCGACCACACCGGGGCTTACCGCCACACCCACGCCTACGCGCCGCGTTCGGCGGCACCCGACACATGCAGGCTCACCGTCGCGCTTGCCCACGCCCACGCCCACGCCCACGCCCTCGCCCTCGCCCTCGCCCTGGCCCTGGCCCTGGCCCTGGCCCAGAGCAGGACCACCACCCGACAAGTCGGACACGTAGTCGGTCCAATCGACCAATCGACCAATCGACCAATCGACCCAGTCGGTTGCTGGAGCGGCGGGCACCCCCACGTCACCCGGGCCAAGGTCGTTTGCGAAAATCATGCCCAATCCAAAGAGGAATGTCGGCCGTACAATAGTTGTGGTGCCCTTTCCTGGCCGGCTGGACCGCCTCTCCGACGACGCACTATTGGCCGCTCTCGTGCTGGGTGATCGAGACGGTGCCGCAGTGTTTGTACGGCGATTTCAAAAGAAGGTGTACGGCCTGGCCTGGCTCATCACCAATGACAGAACTACTGCGGAGGACATCGCCCAGACCGCCTTCGAACGGGCATGGCGACACGGAGCCACCTTCGATCCCCGACGGGCATCGGTGACGACCTGGCTACTGACGATTACCCGGAACCTGGCCATCGACGCCGTCCGCGTGCGCCGTGCCGACACGGTCGATCCCGCCAGTTTACTCTCGATGCTACCGCCCGCAACCGACGGCAACCCCGAACGCGCCGCGGTTTTGGCCGACGGACTCAACCGGTTGCGCCCGATGCTCGATGCCCTTCCCCAAGAGCAGCGCCGAGCGGTACTTCTCGCCACATTGGCCGGCCGAACCACCAGCGAAATCAGTCAAATCGAAGGCATCCCGGTGCCAACGGCCAAAACACGTCTTCGGACCGGTCTGGCCAAACTTACCGATCAGATCCAACAGCAAGATGCGGGCGGCGAGTAATGAATTGCGATTCTTTCCACGATCAGTTGGCCGAATTGGCGGTGGGCACGCTCGACGCGGCCGACCGCTCCATCCTGCTGCGACACGCCGCCGGCTGCGCGTCATGCCAGGTTGCGCTCGACAAGATGTCAGCGGTCGCTGATCGTCTCTTGGAGGAAACCCCCGAAATCGAACCGCCACCCGGGTTTGAACAGCGGGTGCTGACCCAACTGGCAGGATCGGGCACTGCTACAACGACGGGAACGGCGGGCAGGAGCCCCAACCGCCTGCGGAATATGGCACTTGTTGGCTGCCTACTGTTGACCGCCGCGGCCCTGTCGGGCGGGGCCGTACGCCACTTCGATGAACGAGAAAATAACGGCTCGGCCCTGCATCTGGTGCGGGCTGGCACCATTGTGCGGGCCGATGGTCGACCGAGCGGGCGGGTGACTTTGATCGATCGTCCGCGTCCGATGCTGTTGGTCAGCATCGACCATCCTCGCCCCTTCACTGGTCGGGTCAACTGCGAGCTCGAATCCGCGCTCGGCGCAAAGAGCGTCGTCGGCAGCTGGTCCTACGACGATGTCGAAGCCGGCGTTTGGGCTGTCGGGCTCACGCCGGAGTGGCTGACGTCGACCCATATGCGCGTTCTTGATACCTCCGGAAAACTCATGGCCTCCGCCGATTTGAGCTAGAGATGGCTGCGTCATAGCGCACATTGCTGATCGCGAGATACACTGATGAGCGCCCTGTTCACCAGGGGCTTGAGGAAGGTGTCCGCCCTTCCCCGGCACGGCACAGCGGACGTGCCCTAACCCACAGCCGGTGGGGCCGCGCGACGCAAGGGGCGTCGTATCACCCATGCTCTCTGTAGATACCGAACTCGAATCAGCCACCTGGGCGGTTGCCGATGGTCGCGCCACCACGGCCGAACTGGCCCTCTTCAAACACGACACGGCGGCCTCCCTTCGGGTTCTCATCCGCCTGCTCAACGAGACAGAAGAACAACTCGTCACCCTGCGCCGCCTGCCCGGCGAGGAGCGAGATCAGATCGTGGCCGACTTCGAGAGCGTGCTTGACGGCCTGCTCGCCATAGAAGACCTGCTCATGCCAGCCGCAACCGGCGGCACCGCACTGCTGTCGGAACCGGTCGGAGAAGTGCGGCTACAGGCATCGTGGTCCGAGGGACTCGTCGTGGTGTGGGCGGCTGGCCCGCTGAGTCCGCCAGCCACCAACGACGAACTGGCCGACCGTCTCGAAGCCATCGGCGGTCCGTCGCTCGGCTGGGCGTTACACGCACCGGTGACTTTGCCGTCGGGGGCGCATGCGGACGCGCTGGCCATCCCCGTGAAAGATGTACTGGGCTGGCTCGTGGCCATCGGCGGCGGCCTCGGCAAGGACGGCGTCGGGCCGAGCGTGATCTGGCTCAGCCGGGTAGCCGTCGAGGCGGTACGCCTAGTCGCGCAGGGCGCCGTCGTACCAACCCTGCACTCCGACCGGTCGACGACCGACAACCGCATGGTGAACCTGGCCGTGCGCTGGCTACCCGCGCTTGTGAGCGACGAGCTCATTCGCGATCTGGCAGCCTGGATGCCTGGCCCGGTCGTGGCCTTCGCGCCGGCAGAGGCTCGTGCTACCACGCTGGCTGTGCTCGGCGCCGTCGTGGAAGCGATCGTCAGTCAAGCTGCTGGCCGCCTCACGCTGCCGGCACCGCCTCCCACCACAAACACCGCTGCTGATGTGTCGGAGGCAATCATGAACCGGCTGAACGGTTCGTCGTTTCCTGTGCCGTTCGGGTTGGCAGCCGATGTCACCCGTCGGATGGAGCAGTGGTCGCGCACCGTCACCTCGCTCGGCCGCCCGAAACTGGTCGTACAACTTGATCCTCCAGATGGGGGTGGCGCCTGGATGCTGTCCGTGCTCGGACCCGGTCCCAAGAGTCGCCTGCTGCCGATCGAAGTGGCGCTCGGGGCGACCAGCAATACCCGGCCGATCGCCGAGGAGTTGGTACGGCTGGAACGCATCTACCCGGTGCTACACCGTCCGGGCCAGCTTCGACGGGGCCAGGTTGTACTCAGCCAGCAAGAAGCTTGGGAACTGATGACCGAAACCGGCGAATCCCTCGAAGCTGCGGGCTTCGAGGTGCGTGTGCCGGCATTATCGCGCCGAAAAGCCACTCCCACGCTGCGGCTGTTCACCGAGATGACCGGTAACTCGGTGGTCGGTGCCCACCAGCTCAGCAACGTGCGCTGGTCAGTGGTGTTCGACGACGTCGAACTGACCGCAGCCGAAATCGCTCGCTTGGCGACCGAGGCCCGACCGCTGGTGCAATCACACGGCAAATGGATCGAACTCGATCGCGTCGACTTAAAGGAGGCGGCCGCCGCCCTGGCCGAACGGGCCGCCAAGAAGCAGATGACGGGCGCCGAGATCCTGCGCCACGGCATCGGCCTGGAAGGATCGCCGCTCTCAGGCGGGGTGCGGGTGGAGGGCAATTCGTGGGCCACAGACCTGCTCAGTCGCGCCAAAGCCGTCTCCACCGAACCCATCACCTCACCGGAGGGATTCCGCGGCGAGCTGCGCAGCTACCAGGCCCAAGCCCTGGCCTGGATGGGCTTCCTCGATGCCGCCGGTCTCGGCGGATGCCTTGCCCTCGACATGGGCCTTGGCAAGACCCCGACCACCCTCGCGCACCTGGCCCGTACCGCGTCGGGCGGCGCCGCTTTGGTCATTGCGCCGCCCGCCGTCGTGGGGAACTGGGCGGCCGAGGCCCGAAAGTTCGCGCCGGGGCTGAGGGTCGTCGTGCACCACGGCGGCACCCGAGCCAGCGACGAGGAGCTGCTGGAGGAGATGCACGACGTCGACGTCGTCATCACCACCTACGGCACGGCCGTGCGTGACATCGACGTTCTGGCCAGCCGAACGTGGGCCCGCGTGGTGCTCGATGAGGCGCAAGCGATCAAGAATCCCAGTAACCAATCCGCCCAATTGCTGCGCCGGATCAACGCCAACAGCCGCATCGCCCTGACCGGCACCCCGGTCGAGAACGGCCTGGGTGACCTCTGGTCGATCCTCGACTTCACCAATCCCGGACTCGTCGGTACCCGTCCGGCGTTCATCAGCCAAATGGCCGGGGAAGGCGAAGCCGGGCTGCGCGCCCTCAACGGCATCCTCGTGTTCCGTCGCACCAAAGCCGAACCCGAGGTGGCCGCTGAGCTGCCGGACAAGATCGACGAACTCGACCATTGCACCATGACTCCCGAGCAGATCGGTCTGTACCAAGCCGTGCTCGACCGTCTTTTGGTGGATGGCACCGAGGTGGGCTCCGAACCCAAGCAGGGCGCCATCCTGGCCGCCATCACTGCGCTCAAACAGATCTGCAACCACCCGGCGGCCTATCAGGACGATGACCTACCCTTGGGCGGACGCTCAGGCAAACTGGCCCGACTGGAAGAAATCATCGAGTCGGTGTTCGAAGCGAACGAACGCATCCTCATCTTCACCCACTTCGCATCGTGGGGCCGAAAACTGGCCACTCATCTCACCAAGGTCACCAAAACCAAGGTCAATTGTTATGACGGCAGCCTGGCGCGCGGCACCCGCGACCACATGATCGAAGACTTCCAAGCGGGCAAGGGACCGGGCGCTTTGGTGCTCTCGCTCAAGGCCGGAGGTACCGGTTTGAACCTCACCGCAGCGAGCCACGTCGTGCTGTATGACCGCTGGTGGAACCCGGCTGTAGAGGATCAGGCCCGTGACCGGGCGTGGCGCATCGGGCAGACCAAGACGGTCGTGTCACACCGCCTGGTGTGCCCCGGCACCGTCGATGAACGAGTGGAGGAGGTCGTGGCGGGCAAGCGCCATATCGCCGATCTGGTGCTGCCCAAGTCGTCGTCGCTGGCCGACCTCGACACCAATCAGCTCCGAATGGCGCTCGGTCTACGCCCCGACGCCCTGTTAACGGAAGAATCCCTATGAGCTCGAACGACCGCAACCAGCAGCAGCGCCGCAAAGTGAACGTGCGCCGGTC
>JAYTVF010000276.1:0-5138 GCA_043744155.1 Acidimicrobiia bacterium
GAGATGAGGATGGCGTCGGCGCTGATGCGGCTCACAGAGCCGTCTGACTCGGTTATCTCTACCTGATGCGGTCCCACCAGTCGGGCGGTCCCCTTCATCATGCGCACCTTCTGGCTCTCGAGCAGTCGCGTGGTCGATGACGAGAGCTTGTTGACGATGCTGTCGACCCGAGTCTTCAGGCTCGGCAGATCGATGTGCGCGCTCTCATCATCGGACAGCCCCATTCCGCCGATGCGGCGGCTGAAGCTGAGCGCGCCGCCAGTGGCAATCATGGTCTTGGATGGAATGCAATCCCACAGGTGAGCGGCACCCCCTACGATGTCACGCTCAATCATGGTCACGTGCGCACCCAAACGGGCGGCGTGTGTCGCCGCCATATTGCCCGCCGGACCGCCACCAATAATCACAAATCGCAATGCCATGGCGCGAGGTTATGACAGCTGACGCGAAAGGACGTGAAGCAGGTCACCGTCGCCCGCTAGCGTCGTCGCGTCATGACTGCGCACGAACCCCCCGCTCCCCCGGCAAACGACGATGTCGATGTCGATGTCGATGTCGATGTCGATGTCGACCAGCATTCCAAGCTGGCCGAGGAAATGGCGTTACGGCACGCAAAGCTCGTGGCGCTCGCAGCGTCGGGAACCAACCCCTATCCGTACCGGTTCGATCGATCAGCCACACTGGCGGAGATTCGCGTTGCTCACGAAGGGCTCGATGCCGCAACCGAGACGGATCATCGAGTAAGTGTTGCGGGCCGCATGATGCTGAAACGAGTAGCCGGCAAGCTGGTGTTCGCGCAACTCCGTGATCGGTCCGGTGAGTTGCAGCTCTTCGTGTCGAAGGCCGTAATCGGTGACGACGCCTTTGCTCTCTTCAAGGGCCTCGATCTCGGCGACTGGATTGGTGCAACCGGTACTATCATGGCGACCAAGACCGGTGAGCTGTCGGTGAAGGTCGATGGGTTCGAGCTGCTGTCCAAGGCAATCCGACCGCTGCCTGACAAGTGGAAGGGCCTGACCGACACCGATACTCGGTACCGCCAGCGCTATGCCGACCTCATCGTCAACGACGATGCCCGTCGCAACTTCGAGATCCGCCACGGTATGATTTCGAGCTTCCGCCGCACACTGGCGGCCAAGGGCTTCATCGAGGTCGAGACGCCCGTGCTGCATGTGGAGGCTGGCGGCGCCCACGCTCGACCATTCGTCACCCATCACAACACCCTCGACATGACGCTGTACTTGCGTATCGCCCTCGAGTTGCACCTCAAGCGGCTGATCGTCGGCGGCATGGAACGCGTGTTTGAGATCGGCCGGATCTTCCGCAACGAGGGCATCAGCACTCGTCACAATCCCGAGTTCACCATGATGGAGCTCTATCAGGCCTTCGCCGACTATACCGAAGTGCTCGCCATCACCGAAGAATTGATCGTCACTGCGGCGAAAGACACCCTAGGCCACACCACCGTGACAATCGCCGGTGAACCGCATGACCTGTCGATTCCGTGGCGCCAAGCCCGCATGGTCGACTTGGTCGAGGAAAAGATCGGGCGAGCAGTGCATCCTTCGATGGCCGTGACCGAACTGCGCGCCATCGCTACCGCCGCCGATCTGAAGGTAGCCCCGTACTGGGGCACGGGCAAGATCGTAGAGGCGTTGTTCGAGCACATCTGCGAGGCCGATCTGATTTCGCCGACCTTTGTTACCGGTCACCCGGTCGAGATCTCGCCGCTGGCCAAGGCTGACCGCAATGATCCGTGGCTCACCGAACGCTTCGAGCTTTTCATCGGAGGGCGAGAGCTGGCCAACGGGTATTCCGAGCTCAATGATCCGGTTTTACAACGCCAACGCTTCGAGGATGAGCAGTCGGCCAAGGAGGCCGGCGATGTCGAAGCCGGCACGGTCGACGAGGACTATCTGCGCGCCCTTGAGTATGGACTGCCACCGACAGGCGGCTTGGGCATTGGCATGGACCGAGTAGCGATGCTTTTGACGTCCGCTCCGAGCATCCGAGAGGTGATTCTTTTCCCCACACTGCGTACCGAGCGCACCTAGACCACCACCTGAAGTTGTGTTTTATGTGATTCCTGTGCGCTGAGGGTTTTCGTTCGGTAAAAATTTGGTGCTTTTCGCTCATTGTCTGTCTGCCACTACTCAAATACCGTAAGTGACAGCCAAGTAATTCCCGACCTCCCCCCGGTCGAGATGCGAGCGGAAGGCTTCACCGGATGACCCTCACCATGACAGTGCAACCTCGGACGAGAACCGGGCAAGCGGCTCTCGTCTCACGCAGCAAGCGGGCCTTCGACATCGTGGTCGCTGGCAGCGCCCTAGTGGTGCTCTCCCCCCTGGTGTTGCTCACCTGGGCCTTGGTCGCCATCGGTTTCGGTCGGCCGTTCTTCCACCGCTCGTACCGGGCTGGCTTACACGCCAAGCCGTTTCTGGTCTTGAAGTTCCGCACCATGACCAACGACCTCGATCGCCACGGCAATCTGCTTCCCGACGCCGACCGGCTCACCAAGCTGGGCAAGTTCATCCGGGCGCTGAGCCTCGACGAACTGCCGCAGTTGGTCAACATCGTGCGCGGCGACATGAGCCTGGTAGGCCCTCGACCGCTGCCGTCGCTGTACGTGAACCGATACTCCGCCGCCCAGAAAGTACGGCTCGAAGTGCGTCCAGGTCTCACCGGGCTGGCGCAGATCAACGGCCGCAACAACCAGAGCTGGCCCAAGCGGCTTGAGCTCGACGCCCAGTACGTGCACGAGTGGAGCTTCCGGGCCGATCTGAACATCCTGGTGCGCACGGTGAGCACCGTGTTGCGTCGTGAAGGCGTCTCCGCCGACGGCATCGCAACTGGTCATGAGTTCCTCGGCAATAGCCTCGAGTCTGACAACTCAAACCTACGGGTCGCCTGATTCGGCTGTCGCCCTCGGCGGCCGTCGCCCTCCGGAGCTGGTTGCCCAACGAAAGCATTTCGAACGCAGGCCGACCCTTCGGGGTCGGCCGGCGTCGTGCTTTTGCCCATCCGGCGTCGGCTCGACTATCGCTCAAGCAGTGGCATGAGAGATGACATCAGCGGGCGCCACCGGCGACCACTTCGAAGTCAACCAAGCTTCGGAGCCCGCGCATCTACCGACGGATGAGTTCGATGTTTGGACCATCTGCGGGCTCTGCTGCCAACGGAGGATGGCGAAGCGCTTCCACGAGAGTGCTGGCCAGTTGGCCGCTGTAGGCGATGATGCGGCCGCAATGCTCCATGTGCCACACCGCATCGCGTCGAATGACGTTGCCCGACATCAGGGGCCCTATGACGTGCAGCCCTGGTGCGGCCTCGAGGTCGTCATTGACAACGAGACCGCGTGCTGATGGATTGGTCTGCACGAGCCCACCGTCGAGCATGGTCTGGATCAGCCCGGAGGCGCCAGCGCCTCGCAGCGAGCCCGAGCCGGTGCAGTTGATCATCACCGACATCGATACGTCGTATTCCGCAACTCCACCGTCCGCACGGGCATCGCTGTGGTAGCGGAACCGCTGGCCGTCGGCGGTGGCTGTGCCGACCGAGACGAATCGCGCTGGCATCAATACCAGTCGCCCAGAGGCTTGCAGGGCTTCGACCAGGTCGGAATATTCAGTTCCGGCTCGACGCTGGTGGCGGCCGAGTTCCGATCCCCAAACGCCAGCAAAGTCGAGCTTCTCGGCATCATCGAGACTGTTCACCATCGGCAGCATGGCGCGAAGAATCGGGCCGAGCGTGTCAGAGATCGTGAGGTTCTGCGCCGTACCTTCGTCAATGTCATGGCGGGCGGCTTCATAGATCGACCGTGCGGTCGTCGCGCTGCCCCGAAGGTTCTCGAGGTGGGCGGCGTGATAGCGGATATCGGGGTTGGGCTCCACTATGCGTTCTGGCAGCGCGCCGCGAGGCGACACCACGTAGAAGCACGAGACCTTTTGGTCGATCGCCTCATCGTCGTTCAGCCGGAAGAGCATCTCCATGGTACTGGCGTTTGAACCGAGGATAAGCACCGGCGACGGCTCGGTGCGCCTGACCAGATGGTGTCGAATCTGGTCAACAGTTACATCGGCGCCCGGCAAATACGGATCGTCGACGAGGCAGCACGAGCGCTCGTCGTCCGTCGTCGTGACGGCGAATTGTGACACCGACGTGGGCATACCGATGGCCAGCACCACCCGTCGCGCTCGAATTTCTTCGCCGCTGGACAACCCCACGACATATCCGGTGTGGTCGCGAGACGCTTCGGTTACCTCAGCGTGGACGAATCGATGACGAGCGATGCCAATCATTTCTGCTCGAGTGAGCAAGGCCCCGATGCGTTCCTTCAGGAACAGCCCGACGAGGTAGCGGGGGATGTAAAGATCGAGCCACTCGCCGGCCTGAAGGGCTGCGGCGTTCGATGCGAGCCACGCTGCCGACAGCTTGCCGCCAGTACCGCGAAAGGCATCGAACATCCACGGCCGATTGGCCTCGAGCCACGCGACGAAAGATTCGCGCTCTGGCGAGGGGATGAAATCACGCAGAGACGTGATAAGGAGCGCGTTCGGTCCTGACCGCGATCCATACGGAATGCCGACGTGGAACTCGTCGGCCCGTTCGATCGTCGCCAGTCGCACCAGCGACCCGGTCGGTGCAACGAGCAGCTGCTCGAGGATGCGGACGGTCGTGTAGGTAGCAGAAAGGCCGGATCCAACAAAGACGATGTCGAATTCCTCCACCAACTTTCCACTAGCCATTCCTGCCCATCCATTCTGGCCGCTGCTGACCGTGTGCCCCGTGTACAACACGGGCGGGATTGCCGACAACGGTGACGCCGTCGGGGACATTACGAACCACCACCGTCCCAGCACCTATAGTGCTCCACTGCCCGACTTTAACACTGGGAATTATGACGGCACCAGCGCCCACGTGGGTTCCTTCGCCTATTTCAACGTGGCCGCACAATGTGGCGTGAGGTGAAATATGGGCATAATCGCCTATGACATTGTCATGATCGACGCTAGCAGCGGTGTTGATCAGCACATGGCGACCGATGACCGCGTTGGCCTGCACGATGGCGCCGTGCAGTACGACCGTGCCCTCGCCAATCGCAGCGGTAGGGGCGACGATGGCGCTGGAATGGATTG
>JAYTVF010000277.1:0-19274 GCA_043744155.1 Acidimicrobiia bacterium
TGGCCGACGGCAGTCTCGATCGTGTCGGACTTGGCACGATCTTCGCCGAGGATCCACCCCGCGTCGTGCTGCTCTGCAGTCCTCACAACCCGACCGGGCATGTCTTTCGACGATCCGAGTTGGCGTGCATCGTCGAGCTCGCCTCCACCGCCGGATCGCTGATCATCAGCGACGAAATTCACGCTGAGTTGACCTACCCCGGGTACGACCACATACCGACTGCCTCGCTTGGGATCGGCGCGCAGAACATCACCATCACCGTGACCTCAGCATCCAAGCCGTTCAACATTGCGGGCCTGCGATGCGCACAGATCATCAGCGGCACAAGCTCCCAGCACGCCATCGTGACCGCTCACACGGCGATGGGGCGTGATCCGGTCGGGATCCTGGCCAATGTGGCTACATTGGCTGCCTGGACCCCGGCGGGTGACGAATGGCTGGCCGCCTGCCGACGGCAACTCGCGGCGAATATGCGACGGGTTGCGGCGTGGGCTGCGGTTCATAACATCGGTTTTCGCCCGCCCGAAGCCACGTATCTGGCGTGGCTCGACTTCACCGCGCTCGGCCTGGGCCGCAACCCGGCCCAATGGCTACTGCACCATGCCCGCGTCGCCGTCTCACCCGGCATCGACTTCGGTCGACTCGGCGACGGTCACTGTCGCTTGAACGTTGCCACCAGCCCCCAGATTCTCGACATGGTGCTCGGCCGCATCAGTGACGCGTTGGCCGAGCGATAAGGCACTCGTCGCGCCTACCATCAGCATCATGGCGACCCGTTCCGACATTCCGCTGCACGAAATCGACCTCTCGAACCTCGACAACTGGGTCGGTGATCGACAGCATCGCGAGGATGTCTTTGCCACCCTTCGGCGTCACGAACCGCAGTTCTTCGAAGAAGCCCCGTTCGCGGACTTTCCGCAGGGACCCGGATACTTTGCCATCACCCGGTATGACGATGTGTGGGCCGCGAGTCGTAACCCCCAACTGTTCTGTTCCGGTCAGGGTTCCAACATCACCGATCTGCCCGTCGAGATCCGGGAGTTCTTCGGCTCGATGATCAATCTCGACGATCCACGCCACGCCCGTCTGCGCGGCATCGTGGCCCGTGGCTTCACCCCGCGCACCATTGCCAAGGTAGACGAGTACGTGAAGTTGAAGGCGGCCGCCATCGTGCGGCGGGTTCAGGAGCAGTTTCCCGATGGCGAATGCGATTTCGTCGAGCAGATCGCGGCACCCTTTCCGCTCGAGATCATCTGCGAGATGATGGGCATCCCAGAGGATGACTACGGTCGAGTTTTCGCCTGGACCAATGTCATTCTCGGCGCGGCAGATCCCGACTTCGGTGGCACCTTCGACAATCTGGTCAACATGAGCCTCGAGATGTACGCCTATGCCCAGGCGCTCGGCGAGGATCGCCTGGCCAATCGACGCGACGACATCACCAGCGAAATGATGCACGCAGTCGTGGACGGCGAACGGCTCACCAGCCAAGAATTCGGCAGCTTCTTCATCTTGCTTGTCGTAGCCGGGAACGAAACGACCCGTAACGCCATCAGCCACGGCATGCTGGCGCTCACCGAGTATCCGCACCAGCGCGACCTGTGGTGGGCTGATTTCGACGGGCACAGCAAGACGGCGGTCGAGGAAATCGTCCGTTGGGCCACCCCCGTTATCAACTTTCGTCGGACGGTTACCGAGGACTGTGACCTCAACGGGTTCGCCCTGAAGGCTGGCACCAAAATCGTACTTTGGTACAACTCGGCGAACCGAGACGAAACGAAATGGACGAATCCGGACGAGTTCGACATACGACGAAATGTGCAGCCGGCCCAGGTCGGATTTGGCGCCGGGGGCCCTCATTTTTGCCTGGGAGCCAATTTGGCCCGTCGGGAGATAGCGACCATGTTCCACGAGATCCGAGAACAACTGCCAAGCCTTCGTATCGTTGGCGAGCCTGCATACCTGCGTTCGAACTTCATCAACGGCATCAAGCGCATGACGTGCCGGTGGTCTTAGCGACGGCCAAACGATCCGTCGCGTACAGCTGGATTCGTGTCAGACGCAGCTGGTCTTAGCGACGGCCAAACGATCCGTCGCGCCAGTGGCGGCGGCAAAGAAGCACGTAGCGCACAGTGTCACCAAAGAGATGCTGGTCAAGCTCGACATCAGTGTCTCCGACGACGACCACATCGCCTTCGTAGACAATCTTGTCGTTGACGAGTCGGGCGTTGTGGGTGGCCCGAGCCCCGCACCAGCAGCGAGCCTCGACCTGCATAGGTACCCGCTCGTCGGCAACCTCGAGCAGCCGCTTGGTGCCATCGAAAAGCACGCCCCGAAAGTCAGTGATGAGCCCGAACGCGAACACGTCGACGTTCAGGTCGTCCACGATTCGAGCCAACTGATCGCATTGTTCCACCGAGTAGAACTGAGCCTCATCGCAGATCAGGTAGTCGAGCCGGTGCATCGCGGCCGCCATCTGATAGAGGTCAAGCGCCGCCGACACCTCGACGGCGTCTTGAGAAACGCCGAGTCGACTGGACACCCTGCCCCCTTCACGATCCAGCCGCGTGAGCAGCAGCCCGTGCAGACCAGCCTCATGGAGGTTGTGGTGGATCTGAAGCGCAACCGTCGACTTTCCTGACCCCATCGTGCCGAACGAGAATCGCAGCATCGCCATCTTCACCACGCACCTTTACCCACGTCGCTGAAAACGTACAAGGCGGGGTCCCCGCCGGAAAGTCCGGAGGAACCCCGCCTGAACACAGCGAAATCAGCTGCAGCCGCTGGTGTTTCCGCACGACGGGCAGGCATGGCATGAACCGGCCCGGTTCATGTGTACGCCGCACTGCATGCACATCGGCGAATCGCTGTGCTTCTTCTGCGTCGGCGACACCGGCTCAGGTGAATAACCAAGCTCCATCTGGCTCGCCAGCTCACTGGCAGACGGGATCGACTTCGGGTCAGGGGCGATGTCATGGCCTTGAACGGTCACAATGACGCTCTCATCGACACCCGGCAACGTGGGCTGCAGACGCTCATCCACCGAGAAGATACCCATCTCGGCCCGCTCCTGGTAGCTCATGTATTCGAGCGCCAACTTTCGGAAGAGATAGTCCATGATGGAGGAGGCGAACCTGATATCCGGATCGTCGGTCATGCCAGCCGGCTCGAAACGCATATTGGTGTATTGCTCGACAAAGGTACGCAACGGCACGCCGTACTGCAGCGCGTGGCTCACTGCAATCGCGAAAGCGTCGACGATGCCAGCCAGGGTTGAGCCTTGCTTCGACACTCGTACGAATAGCTCGCCGGGGCGACCGTCAGCGTACTCACCGACGGTGACGAAACCCTTGCAGTCCGCAACCCGGAATTCGAACGTGCGCGAGGACCGAGTTCGGGGAAGCTTCTCCCGCACAGGACGATGCACGATGCGCTCGACGATCTGCACCACGGGTGCCACCGGGTCGGGCAATGACGGCATGACCTTGGCAGCCTCGCCTTTTTCATTGTCGCCCTTCTTGGTGACGTTGAGGGGTTGACCCACCTTGCAGTTGTCGCGATAGATCGCGACGGCCTTCAGGCCGAGCTTCCACGACAGCAGGTGCAGCGCCTCGACATCTTCGACACTGGCCTCTTCAGGCATATTGACCGTCTTTGAGATGGCACCCGAAATAAACGGCTGCACGGCACCCATCATGCGTACATGGCCCTCGTAATGGATGGTGTTGTCGCCCATGGAGCAGGCAAAGACCGGCATGTCGGTCGCCGTCAGGTGCGGCGCTCCAACGATGGTCTTGTTCACATCGATGTAGCCAACGATCTCGTCGACTTGTTGCGTCGAATAGCCCAACCGACGCAAGGCTCGCGGCACGGTCTGATTGACGATGGACATTGAGCCACCGCCCACCATCTTCTTGAACTTCACAAGGCCAAGGTCAGGCTCGATACCGGTGGTGTCGCAGTCCATCATCAACCCAATGGTGCCCGTCGGTGCCAATACGGTGGCCTGACTATTGCGAACACCCCATTCCTCGCCGCTGGCAACGGCTTCATCCCAGCTCTGTTGCGCTGCCGAGAGAAGGTCGGCATCCATGGTCCCGGCAATCTCGTGCGATGCGTCGCGGTGCATACGCAACACCTCGAGCATGTGTCGCTCGTTGTCGGTGAATCCTGCAAAGGGGCCCATCCGACTAGCGATGCGGGCCGAGGTGGCATAGGCATGCCCGGTCATCAGGGCCGTCAGACCCGCGGCCAGCGTACGGCCCGCGTCGGAGTCGTACGGCAAGCCCAGGGCCATCAACAGCGCACCTAGGTTGGCGTAACCAAGGCCGAGTTGACGGAATCGTCGGCTGGTGTCGCCGATCGACTTGGTCGGGTAGTCGGCCTTACCGACCAAAATCTCCTGCGCGGTGAACATCACCTCAATCGTGTGCTTGTAGCCCTCGATGTCGAACGTATCGTCGTCCTTCAAATACTTGAGCAAGTTGATCGAGGCCAGGTTGCAAGCCGAGTTATCGAGGTGCATGTACTCGCTGCACGGATTCGACCCGTTAATACGCCCTGTCGAATGGGCGGTGTGCCACTTGTTAATGGTGGTATCGAACTGCATGCCCGGATCGGCGCAGGCCCACGCCGACTGGGAGATCTGGCGGAACAGATCGCGGGCCCGCACGGTCTGCACGATGGCGCCGGTTGTCACCGCGCGCAGGTGCCAGTCGGCATTGGCCTCTACTGCCTGCATGAACTCGTCGGTGACACGAACAGAATTGTTCGCGTTCTGATACTGGATCGAGTAGCTATCCTTGCCATCGAGATCCATGTCGAACCCGGCGTCGCGCAGTGCCCTAGCCTTGTTCTCTTCCTTCTCCTTGCACCAGATGAACTCTTCGATGTCCGGGTGATCAACATTCAAGATGACCATCTTCGCGGCGCGACGGGTCTTGCCACCTGACTTGATCGTCCCTGCCGACGCATCGGCACCGCGCATGAAGCTGACTGGACCCGACGCCTCCCCGCCACCTTTCAGCTGTTCCTTTGACGAACGGATGCGCGAGAGATTAATGCCGGAGCCTGAGCCGCCTTTGAAGATCGTTCCCTCTTCGACGTACCAGTTCAAAATCGAGTCCATCTCGTCGTCGACCGACAGGATGAAGCAGGCGCTCGCCTGCTGCGGCACACCCTTCACACCGATGTTGAACCAGACAGGCGAATTGAAGGCAGCCTTCTGGTTCACCAGCAGGTGCTTGAGTTCAGCCCCGAATGCTTCGGCTTCGTGGCCATCGATGAAGTAGCCACCTTCTCGGCCCCACGACGTAATCGTGTCTGCAACCCGGTCAATGACCTGCCGCAACGACCATTCACGCTCAGCCTGGCCCAATGAGCCCCGGAAGTACTTCTGCGCCACGATGTTCGTGGAGTTGACCGACCAGGAAACCGGGAACTCGACGCCCAGCTGCTCGAACGACACCGAACCGTCGCGGTAGTTCGTCAGGCGGGCGTCGCGACGCTCCCACACCAGCTCGTCGTAGGGGTGAACGTCGGGGCTTGTGAAGTGTCGGGTGAGACCGATACCAATGCGTTCGGGGGCGAGGGACATAGTGACTCATTTCCGTTCGAGGTTCTCCGCCTGCACAGCCGAGACGGTTACATGGGGGGTACTACCGCGCAACACGCCCTGACCCAGGGTGAGAGCTTGACCATTTGCTGAGGTCCACCCCGCTGAAGCGGACCACAACATGTAGGGGTTTGGAGCTCTTTCGACCCCCTCATCCTACAACTGCTTGATGCATTACAGCACTGTAGTTACATCCATGTCAACGATCTCTCTCGGCGTGCTCAGCACCGGCTGTGGTGCGGGACAACAGGTACAGAGCGCAGCCCTTCCAGGAACTGGTGGTTTCGCCCCCGGTTCACTGTCCATCCGTCATTTCCACACCACAGCCAGGTTGAGAACCTCGACACTACGGATTGCCCCCTGTGGGGAGGAAGAGGATAAGGATGTGAATTTCCCTGTGAATTTCTGGCAGGTTATCCACAGAGGAGTGGACAACGTCGATCCCAAAGAGTCCGAACGACCCATTCGGCGCTACTCGTGGTCGTGGATGCGCTGTCCGCCAACAAGGTGAGAAGATCACGACATGCGACGTCTTTATCCCACCGACGTGGATGCCGCCGAGACTACCGCCCCGGTCGCGTACCCTAACCTGCCAGGCGCATCGAGACCTTGGGTCATCATGTCGATGGTGCAGAGTCTTGACGGCAGCAGCAGCCTGCAGGGTGCCTCAGGCCTGCTCGGCTCAGAAGCGGATCGCAAGGTCTTCTCGGCCCTTCGATCTCGTGCCGACCTTTTGCTCGTCGGCGCCGCAACCGCCCGTGCCGAGCACTACCAACCCGTGAAGCGACCGGGGCAACGACTGGCCATAGTGACCGGTTCTGGAAATTTACCGTGGGGGCAAGCGGTGTACAGTCACGGGCAAACGACCATCGTTGCGCCGATAGATGCGCCGCCAATGCCCGTAGAGGGGCTGCGAGTCGGCCTGGGTCGAGTCGATCTGGCCGAAGCCCTCCGTCTGCTTTCACCGACGGTGGTGCTTCTCGAGGGAGGCAGTTCACTGAACGCCCAAATGCTGAGCGCCGGCCTCGTCGATGAGATCTGCCTGACCATCGCCCCGATCACCGTGCTGGGCATTGGGGCCCGCATAGCCGCCGGGCAGGCTGAGACCCTTGGACACTTTCGCTTGGTGCAAGTACTCGAGGAGGACGGGTACCTCTTCACCCGCTACACCAAGGCTGAGGCCGTGGACATCGGCTAAGGCTTCAGCCAGCGGGCAGAATTTTATGGGCGGGAGTCCGTACTTTTGGCGAGTAGCATTAATTCGCGCTGGAAATCGCCTATGCCATCAAAGTTCTTGTAGACGCTGGCAAAACGGAGATACACCACATCGTCAAAAGGGCGGAGTTCCTCGAGAACTGCGAGGCCGATCTGCGATGCGGTGACCTCTGAGCCGTTCAACCTCATGCGATCTTCCACCGATGTCGCAATATCGTCCAACGACGTGGCAGGTAGCGGACGGCCCTTGCTGGCGGCTCGAAGTCCGGCCACGATCTTGGTTCTGTCAAAGGGCTCGCGGGCACCGGCACGCTTGACGACGGTCAGTGTCAGTTCTTCCAGCCGTTCATAGGTGGTGAACCGTTCGTGGCAGCACACGCACAGACGCCTGCGCCGCGTCGCCGAACCCTCGTCGGAGGCACGGGAGTCGATGACTTTGGTGTCATCGGCCTGACAGGACGGGCATCTCACGCCGCAGAGGCTACTCGCCCGACGTTGACTGACTTCAGTCCGCAATCACTAACTGCTGGCCGACTTGCAAAGTGGACCCACCGTTCAATCTGATCAGCTTGTCAACAAGCGATGCGATGTCAGAGCTCGGCCGCTCGGCGTGGGCGATCGACCATAAGGACTCGCCTGGTTGCACAACATGCACTGTCGGCCCGGAGTGAGTCGGCACCTCGGGGCGAGCGGCCACCAAAGCCGAACGAAGCGCGCCCGCAGCAAGGACGAGAACCCCGAGGCAAAGCGCGACTGCGAGCACCCGGCGCATTAGGTACACCCTCGCCATCGGGTTGCACGCAACCTGAGGAGCGGGCATGGACTGGGGGATGAATATGGCTGCCATGAGATCTCCAAGCTCTGAAACCGAACTATTGTTCGATCAGATCTTGACCGAACTATTGTTCGCTGTCAAGGGTTGAATCGAACAAATGTTGTCCGAACAAATGTTTGACCGCTTTCAAACGTTGCTCTATGCTCCTTCCATGGCAGATGCTCCTCTCACCGTGCGTCAGCGCGAAATCCTCAACTTCATCGAGAGTTCCACTCGCGAGCGCGGTTACCCGCCGTCGGTCCGCGAGATCGGTGAGGCGGTCGGGCTGACCTCGCCGTCCACCGTGCACAACCACCTCGGTACGTTGCAGCGCATGGGCTTCTTGCGGCGAGATCCAACCAAGCCGCGGGCCATCGAATCGCGCTACGACCCTTCCTCGTCGACCCCGATCGAGCGACGTCCTGTGCGCAACGTGCCACTCGTTGGTGACGTCGCCGCCGGAACCGATGTCCTTGCGCAAGAGAACATCGAAGAGATCATGCCAATCCCCACCGACTTCACCGGTGATGGCGATCTGTTCATGCTTCGAGTCCGTGGCGACTCGATGGTCGAGGCCGGTATCTTCGATGGCGACTTCGTCGTCGTGCGGCAGCAGCAAACCGCGGTGAACGGTGACATCGTGGTTGCGGGCATCCCAGGTGGCGAAGCAACGGTGAAGACATATCAGCGTCGTGGCGGTGCCGTCATTCTGGTGCCATCCAACGCTCGCTTGTCGCCGATGACCTTCTCCCCGCAAGAGGTCTCAATCTTTGGCAAGGTCGTTACGTTGCTCCGCCGACTCTAAGTCGGCGCCGTCGGTCAACAGCCGATAGAGCGCCTGCCACACTCGCTCTATTGGATCGCGCTCCACCCGTTCCAGTGCGGTATGAGCAAGAGTTGCGTCACCTGGCCCAAAGTTCGTTGCGGGTATGCCGTGGGCCGAGAATCGGGCGACGTCAGTCCATCCGAGTTTGGCCGTGACGTTGAGGTGCTCCCGGCTCAGCAGCGTGGCGATAATAGGGTGGGTCAATCCGGGCAGCGCCCCAGCCGATGCGTCAGTTACCTCAAAGCTGTCGCCCGGCTCGGGATTCGGTGAGATGATCGATCTCACGTGCATCACAGCTTGTTCGATCGTGCGATCCGGCGCGAACCGGTGGTTGACGGTAAGGACGGCATGATCGGGAACGACGTTTCCAGCCACGCCACCCTCGACCGCAACTGCTTGCATCGCTTCGCGGTATTCGCAGCCATCGATCACCGGATTGCGATGCTCGTAGGCGTTCAAGCGAACAAGCGAATCGGCCAGGCGGTGAATGGCGTTGCGCCCCATCCATGGGCGTGCGGTGTGCGATCGTTGCCCGGCAAAGCTGAAGCGGATCCGCACGGTACCCTGGCATCCTGCCTCGATCTCTCCGTTGGTCGGCTCCCCTAAGAGGGCGACGTCGCCAGCCAAAAGATCTGGTCGCCTTCGAAAGATCTCGCCTAGCCCGTTGTGTTCGGCGGCAACCTCTTCAGCTGCATAAAAGACATAGGTGACATCAACCGCCGGATCCGCAACCGTTATCGCCAGGTCGAGAATCACCGCGATGCCTGCTTTCATATCGGTGCTGCCGCATCCCCAGAGCACATCGCCGTCGCGCCGACTCGGCATGTTGGCGTTGGCCGGCACTGTATCGGTGTGGCCGGCCAGCACAAGCCGATGCGTGCGGCCAAGCATCGTCCGTGCGATCAGATTGTTGCCAATCCGATCGACTACGAGATGCGGCGCCTCATCTGTCAGCCGCGATTCGATGTAGTTCGTGATGGCGGCCTCATCGTGGCTCTCCGACGGGATGTCGACGAGGAGCCCAGTGAGGGCGAGTAGGTCGGTGGTCACTGCGGCGTCGAATCACGCGCTGGCGGAGGCTGTTGCATGCCACTTGCGGTCGCCGACGGCGGCGGAAGAGGCACTGGGGTGCCTGTGGGCGACGGCAGGGACCATGCAACCGGCGGCGGCAGTGCTTGACTCGCAGCAGTTGCTGACCCCGAGGGCGAGGCCGGCGACAAAGACGGCGGCGGAGCTTGACTCGCAGCAGTTGCGGATTGCGGCGGTGGCGGTGGCGGCGGCGGTGGCGGCATCGCAGCGCTGGCTGAAACGATTTCATTCCAGGGAAGGCTCGGAGTTGGCGGCAGAACCCGACTGGGGGTAGGCCCGATCGGCGGGTGCGAATTCGGAGGCGTTCCTGCCCCAGCGGGGTAGGGAGGAGCCATGTTCGGAGCAGCCGAGAATGGACTCGGGGGAGAAGCAGACACGCCAAACCCACCGGCTGCCGAGAGCCGAGTATCTCCTAGCCGACGTATTTTTCGGCGACGTGACCCGGTGATGGCCATGATTACGATGCCAAAGAGGCTGCCGATCCCGGCCAGGGCGATGCCGCCGAGCAGATATGGCGCCACCCGCACGATGCCGCCTCGGCCGACGGCGAGCACGAAAGGCTCAGATTGTTCGGTGACGCCGCCGACTTTGAGCTTGTAGCCACCGGGCCGGTCGATAGTGACCTCACGAAGTGCATTTCCAATATGGCCGTTCATGCTGATTCCGGCGTCGCCTGCGGTGCTGAGGGACGTTGGGATTTCGGTGCCGTCGGTGTCGACCAGCGAGATCTCCAGTCCGAATGGTTTTTTGGCAGAGGCGTTGATCTCTTCGTTCTCGCCCGTTTCGGTGCAGTCAGCAGCGCGGCGGGGAAGGTTGGTCTGGTACTCATAATAGATGGTGTAACGGCCCGGCTTCCCGAAGACCAGTTTGCACCCCTCACCGCCGGGCACCTTGATACGGCCGAAGCTGTCAACAGTCTTGGTCATCGTCTGGAGCGCATTGACGATGATCAGGCCACCGCCCAAGATCGACGAGAGCATGAGGAGCCCGCCGAGCCAGTACCAGAACGTTCCGGGCTTCACAGCTGAAGCGCTGGGGGAATTCATGCGGCAGAACTCACTTTGCGTCGTGTCGTCGGCGCTTCGGGGGCAGGGATCTCAAGGGGAGGTTAGCCGCCGCGCCATGAGCTCGATTCGTTCGTCGGGTTGCACGGCAGCGACCCGAGTCCAGCCGGCGGATCCGGGGCCATAGAAGTCGCCGGGACTCACAAGCGCGCCACCGGCCTCGGCAAGCGCGTCGGCGAAAGCCCAACCGTCGCCGACCATGGCCCACAGGTAGAAACCTCCGGCGGGGGGAACGAAGCTGTGACCCGACCAAACCGACAATACCTCGGCGAGGTGATCGAGCCGCCGTTGATAGCGATCTCGTTGCTCTGCAACGTGGCGATCGTCGTCGAGTGCGACGGCGGCTGCGGCCTGAGCAGGCCCCGGGACCATAAGACCGGCGTGCTTGCGAACCTCCTGCAGGTAGCCAACGACGTCGCTGTCGCCGGCGTAGAACCCGGCGCGTACGCCAGCGAGATTGGACCGCTTCGACAAGCTGTGGACAGCAACCAGGCCAGTCGTGCCGTGCTCAAGGATGCTTCGAGCCGGTCCGTCCCACGTGAATTCGCAGTAGCACTCATCGGACAACACAAGGACATCGTTGTCAGCGCCCCAGGCCGCTATCGCCTCCAGATCATCGAGAGCGCCTGTGGGGTTCGAGGGACTGTTGGCCCAGAGACAGAGCGCTTGGTCGACGTCGTGCGGATCGACTGCCGCCAGGTCGAGCCGGCCCCTCGCGTCGAGCGGCACCGCCACAGGTCGACACCCAGCAAAGACGGCACCCATCTCGTAGGTGGGGTACGCGACGGCCGGGAACAACACGACATCGCGGTCGGGTGTTCTCAGTCGCAGGTACGTCGGGGTCGACGCCACAAATTCTTTGGTTCCGACGCACGCCGCTATATCGGAGGGCGCGATGTTGATATCAAAGCGACGCTGCATCCAGCCCGCCGCCGCCCGTCGAAGCACCTCAGAGCCAATGCTTGGTGGATATCCGCGCTCGGCGCCCGAGCTGGACAGTGCCGCGACAACGGCATCGAGAGGCGGGTCGCACGGCGTGCCGATCGACAGGTCGATGACTCCGCCCGGATGACGGTTGGCCTTGACCTTACTGGAGTCGAGCCGATCGTAGGGGTATGGCGGCGGTTCGAAACCTTGGGTCACCGCTTCAGCCTCTCAGCTGACGACGAATGGTGCGAGCTTGCCGACCGACGCGAATTCGAGGCGGGCCTGGACTCTCACACCGTTGTCTTCGTGGCTGGACATCAGCACTTCGCCTTCACGGTGGATTGCCGCCAAGATGTCGCCCCGGTCATAGGGCACCAGCAGTTCGGTGACCGCAGCCATAGCTCGCAAACGATCGGAAACTGTCTGCAAGAAGTCGTCGATGCCCAAGCCCGTATAGGCCGAGACGGCGACCGAACCCGGATGGGCCTCGACCAGCCGTTTGGCTTCGTCCGAATCGACGTCGGCCTTGTTAAAGACCACTAGTTCAGGCACATGGGAGGCACCGATCTCGGAGAGAACTTCCCGTACGGCGTCGATCTGGCCTTCGGGGTCGGCACATGACGCGTCGACAACGTGCACGAGTAGATCTGCCTCTGTGGTCAGTTCCAGCGTCGATTTGAAGGCCTCGACCAACCCGTGGGGCAACCGGCGCACAAAGCCGACGGTGTCGGTCATCAGCACCGTCTCGCCTCCGGGAAGGTTCAGCCGACGCGTCGTCGGGTCGAGCGTGGCAAACAGTCGATCTTCGACCAGTACCCCCGCGTCGGTGAGTCGATTCAAAAGGGTCGACTTCCCAGCGTTGGTGTAGCCGACGATGGAGACGGACGCCTGCCGTGCGTTCGTGCGTTGCTTACGCTGCAGTTGGCGCACATGTTGCAGGTCGAGAAGCTCGCGCTCGAGCTTGTTGACCTTGTTCATGATGCGGCGGCGATCAGACTCAAGTTGCGTTTCACCCGGGCCTCGGGTGCCGATGCCGCCGGTCTGCTGCATCAGATTTCCGTTGAGGCGTCGCAAACGCGGCAACCGGTAACGCAACAGCGCCAGTTCGACCTGCGCCTTGCCTTCCAACGTGTGGGCGTTTTGAGCGAAAATGTCGAGAATAACTGCAGTTCGGTCGATGGCCGTACGACCGAGGATGCGTTCAAGATTGTACTGCTGGGCCGGATTCAGTTCGTTGTCGAACACCACCGTGTCGGCGTCGACCAGCAAGCAGAGTTCACGCAGTTCTTCGACTTTTCCCTTGCCGATAAAGGTGGCCGGGTCAGGGTTTTGCCGCCGCTGCAGAATGCGGCCAACCTCATCGGCACCTGCGGTGTCGATGAGTAGGCCAAGTTCGTCGAGGGCTGCTTCGGTCTCGTGCTCTCGATGAGGAGCCAGGGTGACCCCAACGAGGACGATCTTTTCTCGAATGGCCCGATCAATCAGGGTCTGCCCAAGGGCTTGGTTATACGGCATTAGACCTCTAAGGTGACAGTCGCGATAAATGTGGTGGGGCCGATGAGGGTAAGTTCATCGCCGAGACGAACCTTGGCATCTCCACCGTCCATGTGCACGGTGATTTCCTGAGTATCAGGGGTCACGAGGCCCCATAACTTGGCGGCGTACGCGGCCGCGGTGGCTCCCGTGCCGCACGCCTCAGTAATGCCGGCGCCGCGTTCGTGCACACGCATAGTGATGGCGTCGGGTTCTGGTCCAGGATGAATGAGTTCGAGGTTGACGTGGGGCACCAGAGCCCCGGCTTCAGCCAAATCAATGGCGAACACGTCGTCGGTGGCCACCACGCTGTGTGGATTGCCCATGCTGAGGTGGAGCACCGGTCGGCCCCCATCGAGTGCAAGCGCATCCCAACCGTCAGGGATCGGCAGCGGCTTCGGCGCTCCCATGGACACGCTGGCCAGCAGCGTATGAGCGTCGTCCGTCTCCCACAGATCGACCTGTCGCTCACCGGCGTCGGTCAAGATCGCCAGTGACCTCAGGCTTTCGCTGGCCCGTGCGATCGATTGGGCGAAACAACGAATACCGTTTCCGCTCATTTCGGCTCGACTGCCATCGGCGTTATGCAGCGTCATCCGGGCGTCATACCCTGGTTCGTCGCTGACGGTCAGCAGGCCATCGGCACCGATGCCCCGCCTACGATCGCACAGACGGCGGGCGAGCGCTGGCAGATCGACATCAGGCGGATCAACGAGCACAAGAAAGTCGTTGCCAAGCCCGTGGTACTTGGTAAGGGTCAGGCGCACGACGCCTCGATAGCAGCAACAACCTCGGGGAGAGCCACTAGCGGATCGGAAGTCACGTCTATCCAGCGTATGCGAGGATCGCGCCGAAACCACCGCTCTTGGCGGACGGCGAATTGTCGGGTGCGCAGCTTGATGAGTTCGATAGTGTGCTCAAGCGTGTCGGCGCCGTCGAGGTAGTCGAGGAGTTCTCGATAGCCAAGCGCTTGCTTCGCAGTGCGCGAAAGAGTGTCACGACCGAGCGCCGCTACCTCATCGAGGAGCCCACCGGCCATCATCTCATCCACTCGGAGATTTACGCGCTGCCAGAGCGATTCCCGGCACCAGCGCAAACCGATCTGCACGATGTCGATACGCGGGTACGCGTCGAGACCAGGACCGTAGGACGAGAATGGGCGCCCTCCCCCAAGGGAGACTTCGAGTGCCCGCACGATGCGTCGGCGATTGCCGGGATCAACGCGATCGGCAGCGACGGGGTCGAGCATTTGCAGACGCTGATACAACCCGTCGAGATCTGGACTCTCCATGAGCGCAGCTTTGATGTCGGGCCATTGGCCGGGTGGTTCGAAGCGATCGAGAATTGCGCGCAGGTACAGGCCCGTGCCCGCGACGGCGAGCACCGGCCCTTCCGCTGTCGCGACGGCAGAGTCAAATGCCTCGACGAATCGCACCACCGTAAAGTCATCGCCTGGTTCGGCCAAGTCGAGACCATGGTGGCGAACGCGCGTCTGGTCGGCTGCGGTAGGTTTGGCCGTGCCGATGTCCATCCCTCGGTAGACCTGCATCGAGTCGATCGCCGCGATCTCGACCCCGCGAACCTGCTCAGCGACCGCCATAGCTAAGGATGACTTTCCCGACGCCGTGGAGCCAAGCAGCACGACTGTCACAGAGAGAGCACCGGAATTCGCGTGCGATGCGCAGGAGAATGGGTGACCTCGAGCAATCGCCCTATCAGGTGGTGCGGCCCAGCCTCGGTGACTTCAACCGTGGCGTACGTGCCTGGCCGCAGTACACGATCGGCTCGGAAGTGAATCAGTTTGTTCTGTCGGGTACGACCGCTAGTGATCGATGCGTCTTTCTTGCTCGGGCCCTCGACCAACACCTCTTCCCTGCGGCCGATTCGGGCCTGATGTTTGGCCAGCGCGCTGCGTTCGATTACGACTCGCAGACGGTCGAATCGCTCACCGATCACCGCCGGATCGATGAACTGATCGCCCCACTCGGCCGCTTCGGTGCCCGAACGGGGCGAGTAGATGAAAGTGTATGCGTAGTCGTATTGGGCTAGCGCCGCAACCTCAAGCGTGGCCGCGAAGTCATCGTCGGTCTCCCCGGGGAACCCGACGATGATGTCGGTGGAAATGGCCAGATCGCAAACAGCACTGCGGGCATCGGCCAGCTTTTGCAGGTACCGCTCAGCGGTGTAGCCCCGATGCATAAGTGCCAAAATTCTGTCGCTGCCCGATTGCAGTGGCAGATGTAGGTGTTCGCACACGGTTGGGATATGCGCCATAGCCGCAACGGTTTCCGCCCGGAAGTCTTTCGGATGCGGCGAGGTGTACCGCACTCGCCGGATACCGGGCACCGCACCCACTGCGTGCAAAAGCTCGGAAAACAGCGGACGAAGGCGGGCTGAATCGTCGCCACTGTTGCGGGCTAAAAGTTGCAGATCCCTGCCGTAGGAGTTGACGTTCTGGCCAAGCAAGGTGACCTCGGTAACCCCCTCGAGTACCAGTCGCTCAACTTCGTCGACAATCTGGGCGAATGGTCGGCTGATCTCGACGCCTCGAACCGAAGGGACGATGCAGAACGCACAGTTGTTGTCACAGCCGATTTGGATTGTGACCCAGGCGTTGTAACTGGTCTCGCGCTTGGCCGGCAGTGCGGACGGGAACATCGCATGGTCATCGAGCACGGCCTCATCGAGGATCTCCGTGACCGGGCCATGCCGACGAGCCGAACCCACCAATTCAGCGGCACGATGCACATTGTGCGTGCCGAGAACGACGTCGACATAAGGGGCCTTGGAGCGAACGAGGTCACGATCCTTTTGCGCCAGGCATCCCGCCACGACGATCTGGCGCTCTTCTCGCTGGCCCTTCCATGTCTTCAGGTGCCCCAGCGTGCCGTACAGCTTGTTATCGGCGTTCTCGCGTATACAGCAAGTGTTCAGCACGATGACATCGGCTTCGTCCTGCGATGCAGCCTCTACCAAGCCGTCAGCAGCAAGGAGCCCGGAAATTCGTTCCGAGTCGTGCTCATTCATTTGGCACCCAAAAGTGCGCACGACATAGCTACGGGTCACGAAACTACTCTACTTGGCGGTGTTGACTGCGACCGAGGCCATTGTCGCTGCGCCCTACTTTGGTCGGCCGAGCGCTGCACCCAGCCGACCAAAAGGGCCATCGATCTCAAGCGAGCCGAATGGGCCGATCATCTTTCGCGCCGAAGGTTTCTGCTTGATCCACTTCACCCAAACCACCGGCGGTACGTACCCGTTCAGAAATCTCGACCATGACCTCAGGATTTTCGATCAGGAAGTTCTTGGCGTTCTCTCGACCCTGGCCGAGCTGCTCCCCCTCGTAGGTGTACCACGCACCCGATTTCTTCACGATGGACATCTCGACGCCCAAATCGAGCACCGAGCCCTCTCGACTGATGCCGAGCCCGTACATGATGTCGAACTCGGCCTGACGGAACGGTGGCGCGACCTTGTTTTTCACAACCTTGACACGGGTACGGGACCCAACGACCTCGACACCGTCTTTGATTGACTCGATACGGCGGATATCGAGCCGTACCGATGCATAGAACTTCAGCGCACGACCACCAGGGGTGGTCTCGGGCGAGCCGAACATGACCCCGATCTTTTCTCGCAGCTGGTTGATGAAGATCATGATGGTGTTGGACTTGTTCAGGTTGGCCGTGAGTTTGCGCAGCGCCTGGCTCATCAAGCGAGCCTGAAGGCCGACGTGGCTGTCGCCCATATCGCCCTCGATTTCAGCACGGGGCGTAAGGGCCGCGACCGAGTCGATCACAATGACATCGAGAGCACCCGAACGCACAAGCATGTCTGCGATTTCAAGCGCCTGCTCGCCCGTGTCGGGCTGGCTGATGAGGAGTTGGTCAATGTCAACCCCGATGGCTTTGGCGTAGATCGGATCCATGGCGTGCTCGGCGTCGATATAGGCGCAGATGCCACCGTTGCGCTGGGCCTCAGCGACGACGTGCATGGCCAGAGTGGACTTACCTGAGGATTCCGGGCCGTAGATCTCGACGACACGGCCGCGAGGTAAGCCGCCGACGCCGAGTGCAAGGTCGAGCGCCAGTGCCCCGGTGGGAATGGCCTCAATGGCGAGCGAGGCCTTCTCTCCCATCCGCATGATGGATCCCTTGCCGAACTGCTTGTCAATGGATGCCAGCGCCATGTCAAGCGCCTTGTCACGATCCCCTGCTGCCATGATTTCGTCTCCTGCCTCGTACGTTCCGGGAGAGCCGTGGCCCTCGATTAGGTGATAGTGGTCAACGTACAGAGGGGGTGTTACACGGTATCCTCAGGGTGCTGAACACTTTCGAACAACACCAGAGTAACTTCGAACGCCTGTTCGAATCAAGTATCCTCGTCAAAGAGGAGATTCGCCGCCATCAATCCCACTTCGGCATCAGCGGCCTCACCAGCATCGAGGGGATGCATCAGCAGATCGAGTGCGGCCCATACCGTGTACGAGAACGGGTAGAAGACGACGGGCAGTGCCAGCACCACGATCCCGCCAACGACCAAGATCGGAACGACCGCCAACTGCGGGTACGACCAGACAATACCCACCGCAAGAACGACGGCGAGCAGCGTGAAGGTCACCATGATGTTCATCGTGATGGCACCGAGGCTGAATCCCGGCTCACGTTCATACCGATACCCACACGACTGGCATCGGGGAACACGCTTAAGCCAACCGATCCACCAACCCGATCCACCGCAACGCGGACATTGACGCAGGAGACCGCGCCATATCGTGCGCCACGGTTTGACCGGCGTGAGATCGGGCGAGCGGATCACACGGCGAGTATGCCCGAGGAGGGAACTATCGGGTCAGTTCTGCCACAAAACTCTCAAAAACATCGGAGGCAAACGCGATGTCGTCGTCGGTGTGCATCACCGAAACAAGCCACTGCTCGTCAAGGCCGGGCGGCAGGAGGATCCCTCGGTTGATGCCCCAGATCCAGCTGGCGAAGGCAAGATCGAAGTCAGTGGCCTTGTAGTCGCGGTAGTTCCGAATCGGTTTAAGTGCAAAAGTGACGCAGCCTTTGGCACCCAGCTGCACCGTATGGGCGGGAAGCCCCGATTTAGCGATGACCCCGCCGGCGTGATCGAGCAGTTGGCGATTCTTGGCAATGACCCCAGCCGTTGCCTCAGGCGTACACACATCGCGCAGTACCGCTCGGGTGGCGGCGAGCACCAATGGGTTGCCGTTGTAGGTGCCGAGGTGCAGGACCCGACCGGAGGTGATCTGGTCCATACACTCAGCTGACCCACCAAAGGCACCGATCGGAAATCCGCCGCCGATCGATTTTGCGAGGCACACGAGGTCAGGCAGGACGCCGAAGTGGCCGCTTGCTCCACTCCAGCTGGCCGTGATTCCGGTCTTCACTTCATCAAAGATCAACATGACGCCGTGGCGTTTGGTAATTGCCCTCACCTGATGCAGGTAGCCAGGCTGGGGTAAGCAGATTCCGATGTTTTCCATCGCTGGCTCGACGATGAAAGCCGCGACTTCGCCTTGATGTTCGGTGAGGATCCGGTCGAGCGCGGTGGCGTCGTTGTACGGAATAATCAGGGTGTCTGCCAGTACAGCGGGCGTGATGCCAGCGGTAGCCGGTACGCCGATCGGGCGATCAGCAGGCCCGGCCCGATCGAGCGGCGGCTTCATAGAGACCATGACCTCGTCATGGTGGCCGTGGTAGCCGCCTTCGACCTTCACGATTTTGTGGCGCCCGGTAACACCGCGTGACACGCGGATCGCGTCCATGGTGGCTTCGGTACCGGAGTTGGTAAAGCGCCACATCGGTAGGCCAAAACGCTGGGCCAACAGATCGGCGACCTCTGTGTTCAACTCGCAGGGAGTCACGAAGAGGGTGCCGTTGTCCATCTGCTCGTCAACTGCAGCCCGAACGACGGGATGCACGTGACCAGCAAAAAGAGCGCCAAAACCCATGTTGAAGTCGAGGTAGCGATTGCCGTCGACATCGGTAATCCAGCCACCGCGAGCCGATTTGGCCACTACCGGGTGAGGGTCGTAGGCCTGAAATGACGACGGAACGCCGAGCGGGAGAACCTGCCGCGCTCGATCGGTCGCAGCCTGCGAGCCACGCGTTCGGCGGGAGTACTGGACAAGTTCCTCCCCCGTTATCTGTCTGGCTCGAGCGGCGAACT